>NZ_JBHXTQ010000100.1:0-27612 GCF_042677305.1 Kitasatospora sp. NPDC127121
GTCGACTCGGGTGCCCGGCCGGTTCGGGTGCCCGGCCGGTTCGGCAAAGGAAGGGCAAGGGGCCCGGCGCGTCGTTGCCCCGCACGGGTGATGAGGGGATTGGCGGGGGTGCGCTGCGGGGGAGCAGTGCTGCTATGAACAGATCATCAAATCATCGCATTAATGCGGGTTTGAGGGGAATTCAGGGACGCGGCGCCGGTGCGCGGGCGGGTGTGCGGACCGGTCTGCTGGCCACCGTCTGCCTCTCCGCCGTCGCCGCCGGCTGTGCCGGGCCGGTCGACCCCGCGCGGCCGGCCGTCGTCCCGCCCGCGCCGGGTGCCGTGCCCGTCGTCGAACACGGGGTCGGCCGCCCGCCCGAGGCGCTGCCGGTGCTGCCGGGCCTGGCCCGCAAGGAGGAGGAGGCCGGCACCGAGGCGGTCGCCCGCCAGGAGTCGGAAACCGGGGCGGCCCTGGAGACCGCGCACCGCTGGGGCCTGGAGGCCCCGCCGCTGAAGGCGCCGCCACGCCCGGCGACCAGGCCGGTACTGGCCCAGTCGCAGGGCGTGAAGCTCAAGGAGGGGCGGCCACCGGTGGTCTACCGGGTGCCGACCGACGAGAAGGTGGTCTTCCTCACCGTCGACGACGGCTCCGAGAAGGACCCGGAGTTCTCCCGGATGGCCGACGAACTCGGCATCCCGCTCAGCACCTACATCTCCGACTACCTGGCCCGCGAGAACTACGGCTACTTCCGCGACCTGCACGCCCAGGGGGTGGAGATCAACAACCACACCATCAACCACCGCAACCTGAAGGTCCTCGACTACGGGGCCCAGCGCGACGAGATCTGCCGTCAGCAGGACCAGCTGGAGAAGCAGATCGGCGTCCGCCCCCGGCTGTTCCGGCCCCCGTACGGCGAGTACAACGACGACACGCTGCGCGCGGCGGCGTCCTGCGGGGTCCAGGCGGTGCCGCTGTGGAACGAGGAGGCCTTCCCGGACCACATGGAGTGGCGCTACGACGACCGGAAGCTCCACCCGGGCGACATCATCCTCACCCACTTCCGGGGCGTCGACCTCTGGAAGGCCTCGATGCCGGACCTGCTCCGCAAGGTCGTCAACGACGTCACCGCGCAGGGCTTCGCCCTCGGTCGACTGGACGACTACCTGTAGGAGTTCGCCCGTCGAGGACCCCGAGGGCCCCGAGGACCCCGAGGGTCAGCCGAGCGAGAGTGCGTCGAGGTACACCCAGGCGCCCTCGTGCCGGACGAACCGGCTGTGCTCGGTGAGCACGCCCTGCTCGCGGCCCTCGGTCCAGTGCGCCCGGAAGGCGACCGTGCCCTCCGCGTGGAAGGCGCCGCCCTCGGTGGTGGACACCACCTCCAGGCCGGTCCAGCGCAGCGCCGGGTCGAAGTCCACCTCGGCGGGCCGGGTGTCCGGGTGCCAGGTGCGCAGCAGGTACGCCTCGTCCTGGGCGGCGAAGGCGCTGTACCGCGAGCGCATCAGGGACTCGGCGGTGGTGGCCGCCGTCTGGCCGCGGTGCAGTCGCCCGCAGCAGTCGCCGTAGGCGGCGGGCAGGCCGCAGGGGCAGGGGGAGGAGGGCAGCAGCCGGGGCGCGGAGGCGGCGGCGCGGGGCGCGGGGCGACGTGGGGACATGCGGTCCATTCTCTCCCCCCGGCCCCGGCCGCCCCGACCGGGGCCGGTGGGGCGTCCGGGTGCGGGTGCTCAGCAGCGGGCGGAGTCCGGTTCGCCGAACCAGGCGTGCAGCGCGCGCAGCAGCCCGTCCGGATCCTCCTCCCCGGGAGCGGCGGCCCAGGCGACGTAGCCGTCCGGGCGCACCAGCAGCGCGCCGGCGGGCGGTTGCGGGCAGTCGGCCGTGAGCACGTCCACCCGGCCCTTCCAGTCGGCCGCGAGGTCGGCGAGCCGTGGTGAGCCCCCCGCGAGGTCGAGCAGCAGGGCCCGGCCGCCGCGGGCCAGTTCGGCGAGCCGGGTGGGGCCGGCGGCGGTGGTCAGCGGGAGGTCCGGCGCGAAGCCGCCGGCGAGCGGGTGCGGGCAGTCGGTGTCGTACCGGACGTCGCTGCCCGCCATGAGCGCGGCGATCCGCCCGAGGTTGTCCTGGTACGCGAGCAGTTCGCCGAACAGGGCGCGCAGGGCGGTGACGGCCGGGCCCGGGGACATCAGGGCCATCTGGGCCTGCGAGTGCATGAAGACCCGTTCGCCGACGGGGTACCGCTCGCGGTGGTAGCTGTCCAGCAGGCCGGGCGGGGCCCAGCCTTGGAGGTCGGCGGCCAGCTTCCAGCCGAGGTTCGCGGCGTCCTGGAGGCCGAGGTTGAGGCCCGGACCGCCGGTGGCGGCGTGCACGTGCGCGGCGTCGCCGACCAGCAGCACCCGGCCCTCGCGGTAGCGCTCGGCGAGCCGGGTGTTGTGCCCGACCTGGCGGCGCGGGGTGTGCGCGCCGGGCGTGCCGGCCGGGGCGAGCGGCAGGTCGGCGCCGGTCACCCGGCGGACGCTGGCGCGCAGTTCGTCCAGCGTGGCCGCCACGGTCTCGTCGACGGGCGGGCCGTCCCACTCCATGGTGGCCATCATGGCGAGTTCCGGGCCCATCGGGGCGAGCACGAACACCCCGTGCGCGGTGCGGGTGTGGGTGAACGGGCGGAACGGCGTCGGGCAGCCGGGCAGCAGGACCTCGCCGGTGTCGAGCACCTGCAGCCCCTCGGGCGGGCGCACGTGGGCGATGCGCGCGACGGGGTCGGGCGAGGTGACCCCGGGGAAGCCGATCCCGGCCAGCTTGCGGACGGTGCTGCGGCCGCCGTCGGCGCCGACCAGGTAGCGGGCGCGCAGCCGCTGCGGCCCGTCCGGTCCGTGGACCTCGACGGTCACCCCCGCCTCGTCCTGGGTCAGACCGGTGACCTCACGGCCGTGGTGCACGGTCACGCCGAGTTCGCGGGCCCGCTCCGCCAGGGCCTGCTCGATCCGGTGCTGCGGCACCGGCAGGGCGTACAGCGGGTTGCCGTCGAGCTCCCGGAGGTCCAGCGGGAACGCGCCGAACACGAAGCGGGGCACCGGGGCCGGGGCGCCCGGGCCGCCGAGCCGCTCGTACAGGCCGCGGTGGTCCAGCAGCCGGATCACCTGGCCGACCAGCCCGTTCGCCTTCTGCTCCGACGAACGTTCGGCCAGCCGGTCCAGCACCACCGGCCGGACTCCGGCCAGCGCCAGTTCGCAGGCCAGCATCAGCCCGTTCGGGCCGGCGCCGGCGATGATGACATCGTGGGTCATGGTAAATCCCCCTGTGCGACGGTGAGTTCACGAGGACGACGGTTCGGGGAGGCCGGCCGCCAGCTGCCGCAGCGCCTCCGCCAGGAGCGGTTGCAGCGGTACCGGCGGGTCGGCGCGCAGCCATACGTCGCTGGCCGCCCTGAGCGCGGCCAGGACGCCGGCGGCGACCAGTCTGGGGTGGAGGCCGCCGGGGTCGGCCCCGGTCCGGGCGGCCACCGCCGCGGCGAGCCCGGCCTCGGCGTCCGCGCCGGCGCGGGCCAGCTCGGCCTGGAGGGCCGGTTCGCGCAGCAGTAGCCGCACCGCGGCGGTCCACCGCGGGTCCGGCTGCTCCGCCGCGCCGTCGAAGGGTGCGAGGGTGGCCCGGGTGAGCGCCTCCCAGAGAGGTTCGGCCAAGGGCCGCTCGCGCAGCGCCTCGCCGACGAGCCGGATGCGGTCGCAGTGCCGGGAGACGATGGCCTCGGCCTTGCTGGAGAAGTAGTTGTTGTAGGTGCGCGGTGACACCCCGGCCGCGGCCGCGATGTCCTCCACCCGGACGTTCTCCAGGCCCCGTTCCACCGCCAGGCGCAGTGCGGCCCAGCTCAGTGCCTCCCGGGTCGCGGCCTTCTTCCGTTCCCGCAGACCGATCTGACTCTTCGTCATGCCCACCACTCTCCCCGGAAACCTGCGGGCCGCGCAAGAGTGCGTGGCACGCAACTTTTTCGGAGCCGACACTCCGGGGCGGAGCCGGCCCGGCGGGGTTGCGAGGAGTCGCGCGGCGGCTCGGCGAGTCGCCCTGCCCGCCCGTGTGGTCACTGATAGTAGTGGCCTGGTTGCGGAGCGGTCTCCCGCGCCGGTTCGGCGGGACGGTTCGACAGGGCGTCCCGACAGCACGCCTCGACAGGACATGAGGAGCGGTCATGGGTGGCAGACAGCGTCCGCCGGGAGCGCGGACCCCTCGGCAGGGCCGGCCCGCCGGGGGCGGCCGGGTGAACGCCCGGGCGGAGATCGCCCGGCTGGAGGGCTATCTCGCCTGGGAGGCCGAGGTGGCGGCGGCCGAACGGGACGCCCGGGCCTTCGCCGGGCAGTTCCCGTGGCTGCCCGCCGCGGAGCGGGAGAGCCTGGAGCAGGCCTACGCCGCCGACCGCCTGCGCTACGCCGAGGAGGTCGTCGACCGCGCCGTCGAGCGCTGCCGCCGACTGGCCGCCCGCTACCGCAGCGAGTGCCGCCGGATCTGCGCCCGCTGGGCCGCGCTCTGCCTCTCCGTCACCCTGGCGGCGGCGCTGTTCGCCGTCGTCCCGGCGGCCCTGCGGGCCTGAGGCCTGAGCCGGGTCGATCCGCCGGCACGCCCGAGGGCCCGCCGCGCCGTCAACGGCGCAGCGGGCCCTCGGGCGTGCGCGGGGATCAGTGGTGGCCGTGGCCGCTGCTGATCTCCTGGTGCTCCTCGGCGGTGGGCTTGGCGATCTGACTGCCCTCGCCGTAGAAGCCGCGGGACAGCTTGGCCCTCGCCCGGGCGAACAGCCCGGCCTTGCGGACCACCCCGTTCTCGTCCACCTCCGGCGGCAGGTCCTCCGGCTGCGGCTGCTCGTGCGCGGTGAGGGTGAACATCCGGCCCGGCGGGAGCGGCGCGTGCACCTCGACGAACTCGCCGTGCTGGAGCCGGTTGATGACGCCGGTCTCCCGGCCGTGCAGGACCTTCTCCTTGTCGCGCCGCTGCAGGCCCAGGCACCACCGCTTGGTGACCACGAAGACGACCACCGGCACGACGAAGAAGCCGGTGCGCACCGCGTAGGTGATCGCGTTGATCGACAGCTGGAAGTGGGTGGCGAGCAGGTCGTTGCCGCCGCCGGCCAGCAGGATCAGGTAGAGGCCGATCCAGGCCGCGCCGACGGCCGTGCGCACCGGTGCGTTGCGCGGCCGGTCGGCGATGTGGTGCTCGCCGCGGTCCCCGGTGACCCAGGCCTCCAGGAACGGGTAGCACCAGATGATCAGCAGCACGGTCGGGAAGACCATCAGCGGGACGAACACCCCGAGGTTCAGGGTGTGGCCGCCCCAGACGCTGATCTCCCAGCCGGGCATCACGCGCACCAGGCCCTCGGAGAAGCCCATGTACCAGTCCGGCTGGGCGTCGGTGGACACCTGGTCGGGCCGGTAGGGGCCGTAGGCCCAGATCGGGTTGACGGTGGCGATCGCCGACATGAACGCGACCACGCCGAAGACCAGGAAGAAGAAGCCGCCGGCCTTGGCCATGTAGACCGGCATCAGCGGCATGCCGACCACGTTGTCGTTGGTCCGGCCGGGCCCGGCGAACTGGGTGTGCTTGTGGTAGAAGACCAGGATCAGGTGCGCCGCGAGCAGGCCCACCATGACCCCCGGGATCAGCAGCACGTGCACGGTGAACAGCCGCGGCACGATGTCCTGGCCGGGGAACTCGCCGCCGAACATGAAGAACTGCAGGTACGAGCCGACGATCGGCACGGCCAGGACGGCGCCCTCCATGAACCGGATGCCGGTGCCCGAGAGCAGGTCGTCCGGCAGCGAGTAGCCCATGAAGCCGTCGAACATGCCGAGGAACAGCAGCAGCGCGCCGAAGACCCAGTTGATCTCGCGGGGCTTGCGGAACGCGCCGGTGAAGAAGACGCGCATCATGTGCGTCAGCATCGAGGCGACGAACACGATCGCCGCCCAGTGGTGGACCTGGCGCATCAGCAGGCCGCCGCGCACCTCGAAGCTGATGTCGATGGTCGAGGCGTAGGCCTCCGACATCTGGATGCCCTTGAGCGGGACGTACGAGCCGTCGTAGATGACCTCGCCCATGCTCGGCTTGAAGAAGAGGGTCAGCCAGACGCCGGTGATGATGATGATGACGAAGGTGTAGAGCGCGATCTCGCCCAGCATGAAGGACCAGTGGTCCGGGAAGATCTTGCGCAGATTGGCCTTGGCCAGGGAGTAGATGCCGACCCGGCCGTCGGTCCAGTCGGCCAGGGCCTCGGCCTTGTTCGCGGGGTTGGCGCGCGTGCTGGTCACCGGTCCCGGCTGCGACTGCTGGTCGGTTCTCACGACGGGCTCCCCGGCGTCCTCGGCGTGCCGGGCTGGAGGCCCGCCGGCAAAGACGCCGGCCGGCGAAGTGTTGTGATCATGGGACCTCTCGATACGGGCCCGCCGGCTGAACCGGCACGCGGAGCGGGTGACCCACTGGCCCGTTGCTCAGGGTGATGGAGCGCTTACTCTGTCATGCTGTCGGCAGGGGGCCGACTGTGCACGTCCATCGGTCCGTACGGCCGCTCGTGTCGGTCCGTACGGGGGGTCCTGGCGTCTGATCGGCCGCCGGACGGGTGGCGGTGCTGCGCCCGGGTGCCGCTGAACCGTTTCGGCGCGCGCCGCGTCCGGAGGTCGCGCGATCCCGGGCCTACGCTGCGCCAATGGTGGATCACCCTGAACTCTTCGAGGACGTCACCGCGGCCCTCGCCCGCGCCGGGATCGACGCCGGGTCGGGCCCGTCCCTGCTGCGGATCGGCCATCGGCCGCCGGGGGTGGCGGTCGGCTGGTCGCCGGGGGAGGGGCCGGACGGGCCGCCCTCCCGGGGAGCGCGCGAGGCGGTCAGCGGTGCGGCCGCCGTCGTGCTGCGCGAGTGCGGCTACCTGGTCGCCGAGACGGGCGGCGGCGAACTGCTGGTGACGCCCGCCGCCGCGCCGGTGGCGGTGCCGGCGGAGCCGGAGGCGGTGCCGGAGCAGTGGTGGGGCTGAGCCGGGCCGGCTCGGCAGCCCTCATACCGAACCCTTACCTGAACGGGGGGTGCTGTTGACCACGGCGGCTCTAAGGTTTGCCTAAGCTAAGTCGAAGCGCCCCGGACCCTCGTGTCCGGGGCGTTCGGCTGTGCCGCGCCGCCGCCACCCGCGGCGGGCCGCCGAGTTCAGGTACGACCCGGGGTGACCGGGGGAGGAGCCCGCTGCATGTGGGATGAGGCGTTTCCCAGCTTTCTGATCGGGCTGCGCGAAGGTCTGGAAGCCGGACTGATCGTGTCGATCCTGGTCGCCACGCTCGTCCGCTTCGGGCACAAGGCCCGGTTGCCGCAGGTGTGGACGGGCGTCGCGGCGGCGATCGCGCTCAGCCTCAGCTTCGGCGCGGTGCTCACCTTCACCGCCGCCAACCTCTCCGGCCACGCCCAGGAGGCGTTCGGCGGGGTGCTGAGCCTGATCGCGGTCGGCTTCGTCACCGCGATGGTGTTCTGGATGCGCCGCTCGGCGCGCACCCTCTCCGCCGAGCTGAAGGAGAAGGTCCAGGCCTCGCTGGCGATGGGCGCCGGCGCGCTGGTGCTCACCAGCTTCCTCGCCGTCGGCCGCGAAGGCCTGGAGACCTCACTCTTCCTGTGGACCAACGTGCGCACCGCCGGGGAGTCCACCGGGCCGCTGCTCGGCGCGGCCGTCGGCCTGGTGCTCTCGGCCGGCCTCTGCTGGGGCCTGTACCGGCGGGCGCTGAAGATGAACCTCACCCGGTTCTTCACCATCACCGGCGCCGGCCTGATCGTGGTCGCGGCGGGCGTGCTCGGCTACGGCCTGCGCGACCTGCAGGAGTCCGGGCTGGTCGGCGGCGGCAGCTCGTACGCGTTCGACCTGAGCGGCCACCTGGACGCCTCCTCCTGGTACGCCACGCTGGTGCAGGGCACCCTCAACCTGACCGTCACCATGACGGTCCTCCAGGTCGTCGGCTACCTCGCCTACCTGTGCATCGTGATGACGCTGTTCGTCGAGGGCGTCCGCGGCGGCAAGACCGCTCCGGCCCCCGGGAAGGCGGCGCAGGGCGAGAAGGTTGGGGCGGCCGCGCCCGAGGCCGCCGGGCCGGTGCGGTCCGGACGGCCGCGCTGGGCCGTGCCGACCGCGCTGGTCGCGGTGCCGGTGGTGATCGCCGGGGCCGTGATCGCGGTCAGCGACGGCAAGCAGAGCAGCTCCGCCACCGTGTCCGTCTCCGAGCAGGAGTGCGGCAAGGGCTTCAGCACCCCGCTGCCCGGCCAGCAGGTGTTCCAGATGCACAACACCGGCGACAAGGTCTCCGAGGTCTACCTGGTCAACCCGGCCAGCGGCGCCGTCTACGGCGAGATCGAGGGCCTGGCCCCCGGCACCACCCGCGCGCTGACCGCGACCATCGGCTCCGGCGACTACGCCTGGCGCTGCGTACCCACCGGCGGCACCTCCGTCACCTCGGCCGCCGTGCACGTCACCGGCGGCGGCCAGGTCAAGGCCGTCAAGCCGGTCGCCGAGGACGACCTCAAGGGCCCGCTCGACGCCTACAAGGACTACGTCAACAAGGGCCTCGCGACCCTGCTGACGCAGACCCAGAAGCTCCAGGCCGACGTCCACGGCGGCGACCTCGCCACCGCCAAGGCCGACTGGCTCACCGCCCACCTCCAGTACGCCTCGCTCGGCGCCGCCTACGGCACCTTCGCCGACCTCGACGGCAAGATCGACGGCCGGCCCGACGGGCTCGCCGACAAGGCCCAGGACAAGGACTTCACCGGCTTCCTGCGCCTGGAGTACGGCCTCTGGCACGGCCAGTCCGCCGCCGACCTGACGCCCGTCGCCGACCAACTGGCCGCCGATGTCGCCAAGCTCGGGCAGGACTTCCCCGGCCAGGACTTCGACCCCGGAGACCTCCCGCTGCGCGCCCACGAGATCCTGGAGAACACCCTCCAGTTCGAGCTCACCGGCGACACCGACCAGGGCAGCGGCACCAACCTGGCCACCACCCAGGCCAACCTGGCCGGCACCCGGGAACTGCTGACCGTCCTGCAGCCGCTGCTCGACGAGCGCGACCCGCAGCTGCTCACCCGCGTCGACGCCGGGATGAAGCGGGTCGGCGACCTGGTCGCCGCCTCCCACAAGCCCGAGGGCTGGACCGCGCTGGAGCAGCTCCCCGCCGACGCCCGCCGCCAGCTCAACGGCGCCACCGGCCAGCTGCTCGAAGACCTCGCCCCCATCCCCGCCCTGCTCGAGATCCGGAAGGCCGCCTGATGACCGACCACACCGCCGCCACCGGAGGCTCCTGCCCGTTCCCGCACGCCGCCGCGCCCGCCCCGGCCGTCGCCGAGGGCGGCTGCCCGGCCGGCCCGGCCCGCCGCAGCTTCGTCCGGACCGCCCTCGGCGCCGGCGCCGGGGCGGCCGTCCTGGCGGGCGGGGCGTTCACCCTGGCCGCCGGCCCGGCCTCCGCCGGGGACAGCCGCCAGGCGAAGAGCGGGGCCGTCCCGTTCCACGGCGACCACCAGGCCGGCGTCACCACCCCGGCCCCCGGCTACGCGGCCTTCCTGTCCTGCCAGGTGATAGCCCAGGACCGCAAGGGCCTGGAGGACCTCCTCAAGACCCTGACCGAGCGGATCCGCTTCCTCACCGCCGGCGGCACCCCGCCCGACCTCGGCGTCGGCGCGCCGCCCGCCGACAGCGGCATCCTCGGCCCCACCGTGCCCACCGACAACCTGACCGTCACGGTCGGCGTCGGCGCCTCGCTGTTCGACGACCGGTACGGGCTGGCCAAGGCCAAGCCGACCAAGCTGGCCCCGATGAAGACCTTCCCCAACGACAATCTGCAGGCCGCCGAACTCCACGGCGACCTCTCGCTGCAGATCTGCGCCGACCGCCAGGACACCGTGCTGCACGCGCTGCGCGACATCACCCGGCACACCCGCGGCGCGATGCAGATCCTCTGGCGGATCGACGGCTTCCAGAACGAGTCCCGCCCGGACGGCGCCCAGCGCAACCTGCTCGGCTTCAAGGACGGCATAGTCAACCCCGACACCACCTCCGCCCGCGAGATGGACCGGCTGATCTGGGTCACCGACGGACTGGGCGAGCCCGCCTGGGCGACCGGCGGCAGCTACCAGGTCATCCGGATCATCCGGATGCTGATCGAGTTCTGGGACCGCGTCACCCTCGCCGAGCAGGAGAAGATGTTCGGCCGCCGCCGCGACACCGGCGCGCCGTTGGACGGCCGCCAGGAGACCGACGCGCCGGACTACGGCAAGGACCCGGAGGGCAAGGCGATCCCGCTCAAGGCGCACATCCGGCTCGCCAACCCGCGCACCGCCGACACCGACACCTCGCGCATCCTGCGCCGCGGCTTCAACTACGACCGGGGCGTCGACAAGGCCGGCAACCTGGACATGGGCCTGGTGTTCTGCTGCTACCAGCAGGACGTGGTGCGGCAGTTCGAGGCCACCCAGACCCGGCTCATCGACGAGCCGCTGGTCGACTACATCTCGCCGACCGGCGGCGGGTACTTCTTCGTCCTGCCGGGCGTGAAGGACAACGCCGACTGGCTCGGACGCGGGCTGCTCGCGGCGCTCTGACGACGGTTTGACGGCGGTCTCACGGCGGCCGACGTGACGCCGGGCCCCGGGCGCTGCTGCGCGCCCGGGGCCCGGCGGCGTTGTGCGGACGGGAGGTCGAGGACACGCCCTACGGGCCGAGGGTGAAGCCGATCACGGCGCCGCCGCCGTCCCGGTTGGCGGCGAAGGCCTCGCCGCCGTGCGAGCCGGCCACCTCGTGCACGATGGCCAGGCCCAGCCCCGAACCGGGCAGGCTGCGCGCGGCGGTGGCCCGGTAGAAGCGGTCGAAGACCCGGGAGAGGTCGTCCTCGTCGATCCCCGGCCCGCCGTCGCGCACCTCGACCCGGCGGCCGCGCACCACCACCTCGATCGGGGCCGTCCCGGCCGGGTCGAACTTGGCGGCGTTGTCCAGCAGGTTGCCCACCGCCCGGGACAGCGCGTCCGGGCGGGCCGTGACCACCGTGTCGTCGGCGTCCACGGTGATCTCCCGGCCGCTGCGCCGCCGGGCCTGTGCGGCGGCCTCGCGCACCAGCTCGGCCAGCACCAGTTCGGTAGGTTCCTCGTCGGCCTTCCGGTCCGCGGCGAGCGCCACCAGCTCCTCCACCAGCAGCGTCAACTCCCGTGCCTCCTCGGCCAGATCGGCCATCAGTGCGGCCTGTTCGGCGGGCGGCAGGCGGTCCAGGCTGGGCAGGACCGAGAGGTTGGTGCGCAGGCTGGTCAGCGGGGTGCGCAGCTCGTGCCCGGCGTCCTGGACGAGCCGGCGCTGGTTCTCCTTCGCCGTGGCGAGCCGGCCCAGCATCCGGTCGAAGGCTCGGCCGAGCCGGCCGACCTCGTCCGTCCCGGCGGCCGGCACCGGAACGTCCAACCGTCCGCTGGCGGCAACGAGTTCGGCCGCGTCGGTGAGCCGGACCAGCCGGCCGGTGATCCGCCGGGCGAGCAGCCAGCCGGCCCCGCCCGCGAGCACCGCGACCACCGCCACCGACACCCCGGTACGGATCCGCAGCGTCGCCAGCAGGTGCTCGGTGGGGCTCAGTTGCTGGGCGATCTGGACCGCGCCGCGGCCGCCGCCGAGCGAGACCACGGCCACCCGGTAGGTGTCGCCGTGCACGGGCCGAAGTCCGGACGAGGTCCGGCCGGGGGCGTCGGAGCGGGCGAGGGAGCGGTCCTCCGGGGTCGGCCGGAGGTCGATCCGGGCGGTGCCGGGCAGCACCTCCCCGTCGGGGCCGAGGGACTGCGAGGTGACCCGGATCGGGCGCAGCAGATCCTCGCTCAGGCCGCTCGTGCCGTTGAAGTCGCCGGGGAACAGCATCTCCCGGCCGACCTGCTGGTGCACCGCCTGGACGGCCGCGGTGAAGTCGGCGGCCTCGTCGTCCCGGATCAGCCGGGCGGCGGAGCGGTAGCCGAGCGCGCCGATCAGCACCGCGACCAGGGCGGCCATCGCGGCGAAGGCGAGCGAGACGGTGGTGCGCAGCCCCGGGCGCGGCCACAGCAGCCGCGGCCGGCCACGGCCGGTCACGACTCGCGCAGCGTGTAGCCGACGCCGCGGACGGTGTGGATCAGCGGTGTCAGGCCGGGCCGGTCCAGCTTGCGGCGCAGGTAGCCGATGAACACCGCGAGGTTCTTCGAGCCGGGGCCGAAGTCGTAGCCCCAGATCTGCTCGTACACCGTGGCCTGGTCGAGCACCGAGCCCGCGTGCCGGGTCAGCAGCTCCAGCAGGTCGAACTCGGTCCGGGAGAGCTCCAGCTCCTGCCCGGCCCGCCAGGCCCGCCGGGCGTGCGGCTCGACCCGCAGGTCGGCCACCGCGAGGACGCCGCCGCCGGCGGGTTCGGGCGGGCTGCGGCGCAGCAGGGCGCGCAGGCGGGCGAACAGCTCGTCCACGTCGAAGGGCTTGACCAGGTAGTCGTCGGCCCCGGCGTCGAGCCCGGCGATCCGGTCCGGGACCTCGACCCGGGCGGTGAGCATCAGGACCGGGGTGCGGTCGCCGTCGGCGCGCAGGCGGCGGCAGACCTCCAGGCCGTCCGGGCCGGGCATCATCACGTCCAGCACCAGCAGGTCCGGGCGCTGCTCCGTGAGGGCGGCCAGGGTCTGCGCGCCGTCCGCGGCGGTGCTCACCCGGTAGCCCTCCAGCTGGAGGGCGCGGTGAGGGAGTCGCGGATGGCCCGGTCGTCCTCGGCGATCAGCACGGTGTGGGTCATGGCCCCGATTCTCCCCGGCGCGCCCGCGGCGGCGTCCGGCGGGTCCGGGCGACGGCCTCCGCCGGGTCCCCGGGTCCCCGGGTCCGGGCCCGGCCGGTGGGCCGTACCGGCTGCGGCTTTCGCAGCGCCGGGGACGGGCGTACGGTGGCCACACGGTGGCGTGTCCGCCGGGGGTGCCACCGGGTCCTTGTCGGCACACCCCGCCGGAGGCCGCGATGGCAGACCGGATGGCCTTCCTCACCACCCCGCGCGCCGAGCGCGAGCGGCGGGACGCACAGCAGCGGCTGGGGGACTCCCGGGAGGTGTACCGGCCACGGGCGCCGCTGCCGGTGGTGGGCGGGCAGGCGGGCCGCTGCATGGACTGCGGGCTGCCGTTCTGCCACCACGCCTGCCCGCTGGGAAACCTGGTGCCGGAGTGGAACCGGCTGGTGGCGGACGCGGACTGGCGGGCCGCCGCCGCCCGGCTGCTGGCGACCAACAACTTCCCCGAGTTCACCGGACGGCTCTGCCCGGCGCCCTGCGAGAGCGCGTGCGTGCTGGCGATCGACGGCGCGGCGGTGACGATCAAGAACGTCGAGCTGGCGATCACCGACCGGGCCTGGGAAGAGGGCTGGGACCTGCCGCAGCCGCCCGAGCGGAGCGCCGGGCGGCGGGTGGCCGTGGTCGGGTCGGGCCCGGCAGGCCTGGCCACCGCGCAACAGCTGACCCGGGCCGGGTACGCCACCACGGTGTACGAGCGGGCCGACCGCCTAGGCGGGCTGCTTCGCTACGGGATCCCGCCGTTCCGGCTGGAGAAGCACCGGCTGGACCGGCGGCTTGACCAGATGCGGGCCGAGGGCACGGACTTCTGCACCGGGGTGTCCGTCGGCCGGGACCTCGCAGCCGGGGAACTGCGGGCCGGGTGCGACGCGCTGGTGGTGGCGGTCGGCGCGACCGCCTGCCGGGAGCTGGCGGTGCCGGGGTGCGCCCTGCCCGGCGTGCATCAGGCGATCGACTACCTGACCTGGGCGAACCGGGTCGACGAGGGCGACCGCGCGGCCCCGCCGGTGTCCGCCGAGGGCCGGCACGTGGTGATCGTCGGCGGCGGGGACACCGCGGCCGACTGCCTGGGGACGGCGCTGCGCCAGGGCGCGGCCTCCGTCACCCAGCTCGACATCAACCCGTGCCCGCCGGTGTGCCGGGCGCCGGGGCAGCCCTGGCCCGTCCACCCGAAGGTGTACCGGGAGACCACCTCGCACGAGGAGTCGGGGGCCACGGCGGCCGGGCCCCGGGTGTTCGCGGCGACCACGCTCGGCTTCGAGGCCGGACCGGACGGCCGGCTGGCCGCCGTCCGCTTCGCCGAGGCCGAACCGGCCGACCGCAGCCCCCGGGCCGGCACCGAGCGGAGCGTCCCGGCCGAGCTGGTGCTGCTCGCGCTGGGTTTCAGCGGTCCGGAGCCGGACCAGGGGCTGATCGCCCAACTCGGCCTCGCCACCGGCCCGGACGGCGCCCTGGCCCGGGACGACGACTTCGCCACCGGCGCGCCGGGCGTCTTCGTCGCCGGGGACGCCGGGCGCGGGCAGTCACTGATCGTGTGGGCGATCGCCGAGGGGCGGGCGGCGGCCGCGGCGGTGGACCGCCATCTGCGCGGCGGCACCGAACTCCCGGCGCCGATCCGGGCGTCGGCGCGGGCGCTCACGCTTTGAGGGGTGTGCGGGCGCTCATGCTCTGGGCGTCGGCGCGGGCGCTCACGCCCTGAGGGGCGTGCGGGCGGGCCCGGCAGCCCTGCCGCACTTCCTCGCAACCCGCCGTGCGCCGCGAGCCGTTCGGGCGCGGCGCGTCCCCCGGGCGGCGCCGGGTAGGGCTCGGGGCAGCAGACGGACGGAGGGGACCGCCATGCCCGACCACTTCCCGGACACACCCGCACCGCCGACGCCGCCGACCCCGCCCACACCATCGTGGCCGGACGGCCAGCCGCCGGTGCTCGGCCACGCGGCCCGCAGCATCCCGAAGGCCACCCTCGTCCCGCTCCGGGTGGACGGCCCGCAGCGCGGCCCGGCCTTCGCCGGGCACGCCTACCTGCGCGGACTCGACCTGCGCCCCGGCGAAGTGGCCGCCGTCCGCGAGCAGGTGACGGCGGACCTGCCCTGGGAACTGCTCGCCGCCTGCGCCGCCGCCCCGGCCGATCGCACGCTGCGGGCCGCCGCCCTCGCCGCCGCCGACGGCGCCGCGCTGCGCGCCCTCGGCGCCGCGCTGGAGCGGGTGCGCCGGGCAGCGGGCACCGAGGAGGGCCTGGCACTGGCCGCCCGGGCCGCCGCCGCGAACGCCGCCTACGACCACAACGCGGCCGTCACCCCGATCGGCATGATGAACCTGGAACGCCTGGAGATGGCCCCGGCCGGCATTGAGCGGGGCGAACTCGTCGCCACCATCCCGCTCGCGCCGCTGGAGGAGACGGCCGTCTCCCAGAAGGAGTGGTCCGTCACCTCCAAGGAGTTCAGCTCGATCGTCACCGACACGCTGGAGAACGTCAGCGAGACCGGCGTCACCGACAACACCGAACTCTCCCAGTCCACCACCAACCAGTTGCAGCACAGCAACCAGTTCAACGTCACCGGCACCGTCTCCGGCGGCATCCCGCTCATCTCCGGCTCCGTCACCTCCGGCATGACCAGCCAGAACTCCGACTCCCAGTCCGCCACCGACAGCCGCAAGCACGCGACCACGCTCACCCAGAAGGCCTCCTCCCGCACCAAGCAGGAGCACAAGGTCACCATCACGACGACCACCGTCACCGGCTCCTCGGAGACCACCACCCGCACGCTGAAGAACGCCAGCCCCACCGACCCGATCCGGATCGACTACTTCAGCATGATGCGCAAGTGGCGGGTCCGGCTCTACCGCTCCGGGCTGCGCCTCACCTACGACCTGGCGATCCCCGAACCGGCCGGCGCGCTGCGCGAGGCCTACGCGGAACTCGCCGCGCTGGAATCGAAGGTGGGGCCGTTCCAGTTCGACGTGCCGCACTCGGACATCACCGAGGAGGTCCGCCCCGGCGAGAGCCAGCCGCACTACCTGGTGCTCGCCGAGCGGTACGGCGCCGTGGTGCAGCTCGCCCCCGGCCCGCACCCGGACGTCCACGTCAACGCCACCGCGCCGAACAACGACGGCGCCGGCATCTACGACGCGCCGCCGCTCACCGTCCCGGACGGCTACTGGATCAAGAACCTCTGGTTCCAGTTCGCCTCCGAGAGCCGCACCGGCGACTACAACTACAACCTCAAGGTGCTCGGCAGCACCATCCCCGAGTGGAACGAGCCGTTCGGCTCCCACGGCCCGGTCGACCTCGCCGACCCGGCCAACGGCGCGCTGCTGCGGCACGCGGGCGGGCCGTCCATGGTGAGCTTCCACCTGGTCAACAACCGGCAGACCTGGCTCAGCCTCACGGCCGTCGTCGAACCCACCGACGAGGCCCGGCGGCAGTGGCAGAACGGCGTCTGGTCGGCCCTGTTCAACGCCGCCCAGACCAAGTACTACGCCGAACAGCAGGACCTCGCCGCCCGCGCCGCCGCCCTGCGGGACCGGTTGAACGGCGTGGACACCCTCACGCTCCGGCGCGAGGAGAGCGACGAGGTCATGAAGGGCGTGCTGCGCTTCCTGCTCGGCGTGGACTACCACGTGATGCCGCAGGAGGTGGTCGACGCGTTCAAGGCCTCCGTCGGCAACGACCCCGACCGGCTGCGCCACGGCGCCGGCTTCCCCGGCGACGACACCGGCGGGATCGGGGTGAGCGCCGCGGCCTGGGCGGCCGTGCTCGGGCACGAGGCGGAGGTGGCCTTCATCAACCAGGCCATCGAGTGGGAGAACGTCGTCACCTTCCTCTACTCGTACTTCTGGGACGCGCCCGCCGCCTGGGGCTTCGTCAGCAGGATCACCCACCCCGACGCCAACCGGCAGGCCTTCCTGCGCGCGGGCAGCGCCCGGGTGGTGCTCACCGTGCGCAAGGGCTGGGAGGAGGCCTGGGTGCGCTTCGCCGAAGGCGGCTTCCACGGCGCCCCGCTGCCCGCCGACCACCCGTACCTCACCATCGCCCGGGAGATCGCCGCCTACGACGACCGGAACTACCCCGGCATCCCGCCGGCCAACCCCGGCAGCAGCGCGCTGCTGCTGGAGGACGAGGTGGTGACCACCTGCGCCGCCGCGGTCGAACCGGCCGCCGGGGGAGCGCCCGTCCTGGTGCCGGTGGCGTCCAGCGCGGGCTTCGAGGCGGACGCCGTCGTGCTCGTCGACGAGTACGACGACCGCCGGATCCAGGAGACCGCCCGGGTGGTGCGGGTCCCGGACGACGGGCGGCACCTGCTGCTGGCCGGCCTCACCCACCGCCACGACGGCACCCTGACACCGTTCCCGGTCCGCCGCCCGGGCCGGCGCGGCACCCTGATCGCCGAGTGGAACGAGTACACGCCGACCTCCGGCACCGACATCGCCGTCAGCAGCCCGCTCAAGGACATGTCGTGAGCTTCCTGCGCGACGAGGACGCCTGCCAACTGCTGGGCCCGCCACGCGCGGAGCCGCCCACGGTCTTCGAGTACCTGGCCGCCGAACTGTGGATCCGCCACCACTTCGGGACGGACTTCGAGGCCCGCCCCGGCGCGACCTGGGTGACCTTCCAGCTCGACCGGATCGGCGAGTGGTGGGGGCAGGCTCGACCAGCAGGACGCGCTGCCCTACGCCAGGCTCACCCAGCAGCCGCCGGACCCGGTGCTGCGGATGGTGCTCCAGGTGCTCTCCGAGGACCTGCGCAACGTCTTCCCGGCGGCGAAGGTCGAGGCGATCACCCGGATGCTCAAGGACCGGAGCACCCCGGCGGTCAAACTGGTCAAGGCGATCCGCGAGCTCACCCCCGGCGGGGCGCTCAAACCGGACATGCTCGGCATCCAGAACCACGTGCCGGAGCTGAGGCTGGAAGCCCTGGAGGTCGGCACCGAGGGCGGCGCCCTCGACACCTACCGCGAACTCCAGGGCAAGATCTCGGTGTTGCGGGACCCGTGCGGCCGGATGATCGGGAACCGGCTGGCCGTCATGCAGCAGACCGCCGTCAAGCAGCTGCCCGACACGGTGGTCGGCGCGGGCACCGACTGGCGGCTCGGCGCGGGGCTGATGGTACTGCCGATGCCGCTCAACGTCACCGAGGCGAACGGGGAGACCTCCGTCGACTGGATCTGCTACTGGCCCACCAACCGGGCGGAGTTCAAGGACCACCCGCGGCCCGCGAACGGGCGCCCCGGCTACGACGGGCTGGTGCTCTACCACATCCACCGGGTGCCGCTGCGGTCGGTGCAACTGCCCGACAAGATCCGCGAGGCGATGCTCAGGCTGATCGCCGCCCGCCAGCGCGCCCGCACGCTGGGGCCGACGCTGCTCCCCGAACTGGCCACCGCGGTGCAGCGCGACCAACGGCTGTTCACCCGTGAGGGCGAGCTGTTCCTGGCCGGGCTGGGCGCGGGTGCGCTGCTCGCGCTGGGCATCTGGGCGGCGGCCGGGGCGGGGCTCGTCGCCGGGCTGGCGACGGTGGCCAAGGGCGGGCTGGTGGCCGCGGCGGGCGCGCCCGAGGTGTTCGTCGGCGCGGTGGCGGGCGCGGCCCGGCTGGCGGACGAACTGTGGCCGGCGGTCTCGCAGTTGGGGTACCTGCTGCCGGCGCGTTGAGCACGGCCCGGCCCGGCCCGGCCTGGCCTGGCCCGGCCCGGCCTGGCCTGGCCCGGCCCGGCCCGGACGGACCAGGACGGGCCGGGTTCGGCCGGCTCCGGGTCAGAGCAGCGGCAGTCGGCGGAGGAAGACGTCAGGGGCCTGGTTGGTGTCGCCCGGGACGAGGGTGCCGTCCTCGGAGGTGAACAGCACCGTGGTGCCGAGGGCGTCGACGAACGGCCGCTCCGAGGCGCCGGCGGTCTGCGAGCCGTCCGTCGCCACGCTGACCCGCTCGGTGCGGCCGGTCCACAGGTCGCGCCGGAAGACGTCCCCGGCGTTGTTGGTGTCCCCGGGCACCAGGTTCGCCGCGTCGGAGTCGAAGTAGACCCAGCGGGCGTCGGCGGTGATCTGCGCGTGGTAGGAGTCGCCGGAGGTCTTCGTCCCCGGGAGCCCGGCGCTGACCAGGGTCTCGGTGCCCTCCTCCAGGTCGCGGACGTACACCTCGAAGTGGTGCCCCCAGGGGCCGTTGCCGTCCTGGAGCAGCGCCGAGTAGACGGCGTACCGGCCGTCCTGGCTGAGCGCCGGCGAGGCCGCCCCGCGATAGCCGCCCGCTCCGTCGGTGCTCGCCAGGACGCTCTGCTCGGCGCGGAGGTCGCGGACGTAGAGGGGGTAGAAGCGGGGCTTGAGGATCGTCGGCTGGTCGTCGTGCCGGAAGGAGTCGCGGACGAACTCCTCGTCGGAGACGGCGTCGAGTTCGGCGGCGGCCTTCGCGGCGAGGGCGCCGGGCTTGTCCTGGCCGATGATGTTGGTGGCCTTGGAGATGAAGCCGACCGAGCCGCCGTCCCCGCTGATCACCGGCTCGGCGGAGGAGGCGTTCGCCTCGGTGCCGTCCGCGCCGACGCTGACCAGGCGGGTTCCGCCCGTCCGGCGGTCGGTGACGTAGATGTTGCCGCCCGTCCAGGTGACCGTGCCGGGGGCCAGGTCGGAGCGGTTGGACTGGTAGGCGACGTACCGGCCGTCCCAGCTGATCGACGGGTGGCCGGACTGCCGGCCGGTCTGCGGCTTGGCCGGGTCGTGGCCGGTGGACACCAGCTCGGTGGTCCCCGTCCAGCGGTCGTGGACGTAGACGTCCTCGAAGCCGAGGTTCCCGCCGGGGGCGAGGTTGGTGGCGTAGGAACTGAACGCCACGTAGCGGCCGTCGCCGCTGATCGTGGCGTCGAAGGAGTCGTCGGCCGCCTGGGCGCCGTCCGCGCCGGTGTTGGCCCGCTCGGTCCGGCCTGTCCACAGGTCCCGGACGAAGACGTCCGACTTGCCGTTGGTGTCGCCGGGCACCAGGTTGGCGGCCTTGGAGGTGAAGACGGCGAAGCGGCCGTCGGCGCTCAGACCGGCGGCGTACGAGGCGCCGTCGGGCTGCGCCTGGCCGAGCCCGACGGACACCCGTTCGGTGCGGCCGCGCGGCGCGTCCGCCTGGGCGGGCGTCGCCACCGTGACGGCGGCCAGCGCGGCCGCCGCCAGCGCGCCGGCCGCGCGCAGCAGGTGTGGTGCGGAACGTGTGCGGGTCATCTGGTCCCTCCCCTGGGTACGGCCGGCCGCGCCGAACTCCCCGGCGGCCGGTTCGTGGTGAGCCAACCGCCGGGTGCGGCGGGAGGTCAACGATGCCCGCCCGGGAGCGGCGGAATCGCGTCACCGCGAGGGGAGGGAGAGGGTGATGGATCGGGTGCACACGGCCTTTGCTAGCATCCGGCGGCAGAGGCGTCGGGCGGAGGGTACGGAGGGGTTGCGGGTGGAGGGTGCGGAGGGGGCGCGGGTGGAGGGCGGCAAGCGGGTGGAGGAGTCGGTCGAGGTCCGCTACACGCCGACGACCGCGGACTTCCGGGCGGCCTTCGCGGCCCGAGCCCGGGGCGCGGCGGCGGGTCGACGGGCCCGGCGGTCGAGGTACCTGATCGCCTCCTGCGCCGCGGCCGGCGCGGTGCTGACCTCGGTCGCCGACCGGGCGGTGGGCCCGCCGGCCCTGGTGATGCTCGCGGTCGCGCTGCTGCTGGTGGTCGGACTGCCCTGGCTGCAACTGCGTCAGGTGCGGCGGATGGCGGCGGACAAGGGCGAGTTCCGGATCGTCCTCGGCGAGGCCGGGGTGACCGTCACCAACGCGGTGTCCAGCACCGAACTCGCCTGGCGGGAGCTTCCGTACTACCTGGAGACGCCCGAACTCTTCGTCCTGCTGGGCGGGGACGAGCAGACGCACGTGCTGACCGTGCTGCCCAAGCGCGGCACCGGCGACCCGGGCCGGCTCGGCGCGTTGATCGCCCGGCACGCCACGGTGCCCGCCCGGGGCTGAGGGGCGGCGCCCCGGTTCGCCGCTGTCGGGGTGGGCGGTCATGGCGTGGGTTGTCGGTCGGGCCGGTCGGGCCGGTCGGGTTGGTCGAGGTGGTTTAGCTGGTCGGGGTGGCTTAGCTGGTCGCGCTGGTCGTAGCGCCAGAGCGCGGGCAGTGCGGCCGACAGGGCGGCAGTGCCGGCCAGGCAGAGCAGGCCGCCGGTGCGCAGCGCGACGCGGATGCCCTGCCGGGCGGCGAGACCGCCGGCCCGCAGGTCCCCGAGGGCGGGGCCAGCGGAGCCGATCAGCATCTCCAGACCGGCGGCACGGCCCCGAAGTTCGTCCGGAATGGACTGGTTCCAGATCGCGCTGCGGAAGGTGTCGCCGATCTGATTGGCGCCGCCCGCGACGAGCAGGCAGAGCAGGATGGTCCACAGGCCGGGGGCGAACGAGGCCGCGGCCGTCGCCGCGCCGACGAGGGCGGCGCAGAGCAGCACCAGTTGGCCGTGCCGGTGCACCCGCTCGGTCCAGCCGCCGGTGGCGGCCGCGAGCAGGCCGCCCGCCGCAGCGGCCGAGTAGAGCAGGCCGAGCGCCCACACCGCGTCCAACTCCTGGGCGAGGAACGGGAACAGCGCGGTCGGCAGGGCGCAGACGGTGGCCGCGAGATCCGCCAGGTAGGTGCCCAGCAGGTCGGGGCGGCGGGCCGCGTACCGGGCGCCGTCGACGAACTCCCGCAGTCGCGGTGCCTCGGCGTCCCGCTGCGAGGGGACGGGCCGGACGCGGGTGAGCAGGGCGATCGAGAGCAGGAAGGTGCCGAGGTCGACCAGGTAGGCGGCCGGGACGCCGGCCGTGGCGATCAGCACTCCGGCGGTGGCCGGGCCGGCCAGCCCGGCGATGCTCCAGCGCAGCGAGAGCAGGTTGCCCGCCGCCACCAGCTGGTCGGGCGGTACCAGCCGGGGGATCATCGCCTCCGCCGAGGGCTGCTGGAGGCCCTGCAGTGCCGCTGCCAGTCCGGCGGCCGCGTACAGCGGCCAGAGCGCGGGGGTGCCGAGCAGCGCGTTGGCGAGCAGCAGGGCGCTCAGTGCGGCGAGTGCGAGTTCGGTGACCAGGGCGACGGTTCGGCGGTCGGCACGGTCGGCGAGGACGCCCCCGTAGAGGCCGAACACGATGGTCGGCAGGAGTTCGACGGCGCCGACCGCGCCCACGGCCAGCGGTGAACCGGTGAGGTCGGCGATCTGGAGCGGGATCGCCGTCATGGTGAGGACGGAGCCGAGCGGGAACTGCTCGACCTGATGGCCGAGGCGATGCTCGCCGAGGCCCTCCCGGCCGACCGTAGCCCGGATCCGGAGCACTGGCCGGACTGGCTCGCCGCCGACGCCCGCGCCAAGCGCCACGCCCTGCTCGCCTACCGCGACGGCGCCCGAGTGCACGCCGGAACGCTGCCCACCGAAGACGAACTGCCCGCCGTTGAAGCCCAGTTGGACGCCCTCCGGCAGGCCGGCCTGCGGCCCCGCACCGCGCTGCGACTGCTGCTCACCATCGACCGTTACATCATGGGCTGGGTCACCGAGGAGCAGGCCTGGCGACAGGACGCCGCCGACCGCGCCCGGCCGCCCTTCCCGGACGAAGCCCTGCGCGACCTCCCGCTGCTGCGCGAGGCGGCCGACGTGCTGCGCATGACCGACCACGACGCCGACTTCGAGTACGGGCTGCGCGTCCTGATCGAGGGCTTCCGGGCCGAGATCGCGCGCGAGGCACTCGGGACGGATGGGCTCGCGTGACCGTCATGACCACCCTGGGCCTGCTCAGACTGCGGCGGGCCGGTGCCCACCGCTGGCGGACCTGGACCTCGCCCCGGTAGTCGAACTCCGCCACGGCGGGCAGCCGGATGGCCGCCCGGTCGTGGATACGCGGTCCTTGCGCCGGCACCGCACGGGATCCGCTGCCAGGCGTCGGCCGGAGATCTTCGCCGCGCGGCAGCGGTCCTGGTCCTCGGCCCAGGACCTGGGCAGGTAGAGCTCGCGGTCGACAAGGACCCGCAGACAGAAAGCCCCCGCAGACAGACAGAAAGCCCCCGCTACCCGCCTCCCGTGCGCGCGGTGACCAGGCCGGACTCGTAGGCCGCGATGACCGCCTGGGCGCGGTCCCGGACGTCGAGCTTGCCGAAGATGCTGGTGATGTAGTTCTTCACCGTCGACAGGCTGATGTCCAGGGCCCGGGCGATCTCGGCGTTGTCGAGGCCGGTGGCCATCAACCGCCACACCTCGACCTCCCGGGGCGTCAGCCCGCCCGTGTCGGTGACCGGCGGTGGGGCGCCGACCGGGGCCCGGACGTAGGTGGAGATCAGCCGGGTGAGCAGGCGCGGGGCGACCACCGCCTCGCCGGCGTGGGCGGTGCGGATCGCCGCGCCCAGTTCCTCCGGCGAGACGTCCTTGGGCAGGAACCCGTGGGCGCCGGCGCGCAGCGCGGCCACCACGTACTCGTCCATGTCGAAGGTGCTGAGGGCGAGGACTCGGCAGGAGGGGAGGGTGCGGGCCAGCTCCCGGGTCGCGCCGACCCCGTCGAGCACGGGCATCCGGATGTCCATCACCACGACGTCGGGGCGCAGCAGGCGGGCGGCGGTGACGGCCTGCTCCCCGTTCTCGGCCTCGCCCACCACCTCGAAGGACGGGTCGGGGGAGAGGATCAGGGACAGGCCGTGCCGCACCAGCGGCTGGTCGTCCGCGATGAGGACCCGGATGCCCGGTGCCACCGCGTTCACCGGGCCGTCGTCGTTCGACCTCACCGGGTCGTCGTCGTGCGCGCTCACCGGGCCGTCATCGTGCGCGCTCACCGGGCCGTCGCCGTTCCGTGCTGGACGGCCGCGTCGGCCGTCTCCTCCGGGGCCAGTGGCAGGTCGGCCAGGACGGCGAAGCCGCCCTCCGGACGTGGTCCGGTCCGCAGGGTGCCGCCGTGCAGGGCGACGCGCTCGCGCATGCCGATCAGGCCGTACCCGCTCCGGCCGCCGGCCGGCACCGCCTCCTGCGGTGCGGCGCCGCCCGTGCCCGCCGTGCTCGCCGTGCCCCCGTCGTCGCGCACCTCGACGGTGACCCGGTCCGGGCCGTACGTCAGGGTGACGGTCGCGCGGGCGGGCCCGGCGTGCTTGCGGGCGTTGGTGAGGCCCTCCTGGACGATCCGGAACACGGTCAGGCCGACGGTGGGCGGCAGCGGGCGGCGGGGCCCGTGGACGCCGAAGTCGGTCGGCAGGCCGGCCACCCGGGACTCGTCCACCAGCCGGCCGAGGTCCTCGGCCCCGGGCTGGGGCGAGGGCGGGGCGGTGTCCGGTTCGTCGCCGGCCCGCAGGACGTCCAGGAGCTGGCGCATCTCCCGCAGGGCCAGCCGCCCGGAGGACTCCAGGGTGACCAGGGCGTCCCGGACCACCTCCGGGTGGGCGAGGTTGGCCCGGGCGCCGCCGGCCATCAGCTGCATGGTGGTGATGTGGTGCGCCACGATGTCGTGCAACTCCCGTGCGATGCGGCGGCGTTCGTCGGCCACCGCGCGTTCGGCCAGCAGTTTGCGGTTGGCCGCGACCTCCCGCTGCCAGCGCGCCACGGCGAGGCCGGCGCCGGCCACGAGCAGGGTGGAGCAGGAGGTGCCGGCGAGCGCCTGCCAGGAGGGGACGCGCAGGTGGCTCTGGCTCAGCGTGGTCAGCACCGTCGTCGCCGCCGCGGCGGCCGCCGTCACCGGGGCGGGGCGGACCCGGGCGACCGAGTACAGGCCGACCATCAGGACGGCGCTGAAGTGGGTGCTCGCCGGTGTGGACAGGTCGATCGCGGCCTCGACGGCCAGGACTACGGCGAGCGCCGGCACCGGGTGGCGGCGCCGGACGAGCAGCGGCAGGGCCGACAGCGCGACGAGGAGCAGGCCCGGCGGGGTCACCCGGCGTACCCCGTCCATCTCGCTGAAGAGCAGGTAGTTGAGCAGGTCGAGCGTGCAGACGCAGGCGGCCACCAGTGCGTCGGCGTGGGTCCACGGCGCGCCGTCGGTCTCCGGCGGCGCGTCCGCGACCCCTCCGGGCCCCGGGCTCCCGCTCGCCGGGTGTGCCGGGTGTGCCGGGTGTGCCGGGTCCGCCCCGAGTGCCGTGTCCATCGCGGGGCGTTGATGACCGCCCATGTCCGTTCCCCCTCCGTGCCCGGCCCGCGCCGCGCCTCACCGATGAGCCCTGACGCGCCACGAGCCACGAGCCACGAGCCCCGATGAGCCCTGACGAGCCCCGATGAGCCCGATCAGGCCCCGATCAGACCCTGTTTCAGGCCCTGAACAGGCTCTGAACAGGCCCGATGACCCCATTCTGGCATCGGCCCACCCCGCCCCGGCATGGTCCCCACGGCCGATCACGGGGGCCGGACCAGGACCACGGTCCCGGGTCCGGGCCCGGCCGAGGAGCAGGGGCCCCGGTGCGGATCGTCCGTCGCAGGGACGTCCGCGGCCCACCCCGGGTGATGGTCTGGAACCCGGCCGGGAACCCCCGGAGCCGAGACCGACCTTGCGGACGCTCGCGTCCACCGCCGGAGGAAATCGTGATCCGCGCACTGACCGGATACTCCACCAGGAACCCGTGGAAGGTGATCACCCTCTGGGTGGTGCTGGGACTCTCCCTGGCCCTGCTGAGCCCGATGCTGCTCGCCCGCGTCACCCAGTCCCAGACCGGGGACTTCCTGCCCAAGAGCTACGACTCGGCCGCCGCGCTGCGGATCGCCGAGGAGAACTTCGGGATGAAGCCCGACGCCACCACGGTCACGGTGCTGGTCGCCAGGACCGACGGCCAGGCGCTCACCGCCGCCGACCAGCAGCGGGTCGAGGCCGAGGCGGCGAAGCTCGCCCAGCGCCGGGTCGTCATGCCCAGGAAGGACGACGAGCCGGCCTTCCTCGTCCCCGACCGGTCCCAGACCCCCCGGGTCGCCCCGGCCATGGTGGCGCCCGACCGCGGCTTCGAACTGCTCTCCGTCGAACTGACCGGCAACGTCGCGGCCGAGGGCGTCCAGGGCGTCTACCGGGCGTTCCGGGACGCCACCCGGGCCCAGTTCGCCGACGCCGGGATGCGCACCGGGTTCACCGGGGGACTGGCCGACGCCGTGGACACCGCCGACTCCCACCGCACCGCCGCGACGGTCGGCAGCGCGCTCGTCATGGGGCTGATCGTCCTGCTCAACGTGCTGGTGTTCCGCAGCGTGGCGGCGGCCCTGCTGCCGCTGCTCGCCGTCGCCATGATCGGCAGCGCGGCCGGCGGAGCCGTGGCCGTCGCCGCGACGCTGACCGGCCTCAAGCTCGACGCCGGCACCCCCGGGCTGGTCTCCGTGGTCCTGCTCGGCATCGGCGTCGACTACCTGCTCTTCCTGCTCTTCCGCTTCCGCGAGCACCTGCGGGCCCGGCCCGAGCAGCCCGCCCGCGAAGCCGCCGCCCAGGTGACCGCCCGGGTGGGCACCGCGATCACCTCGGCCGCGCTGACCATCGTCGCCGCCTTCGCCACCCTCGGCGTGGCCAGCTTCGGCCAGTTCCGCTCGCTCGGCCCGGCCATCGCCGTCGCCGTCCTGGTCATGCTGCTGGGCAGCCTCACCATGATGCCCGCCCTGCTCGCCGCCTGCGGCCGCGGCATGTTCTGGCCCTCCCGCAGCCTGCGCCGCCAGCCGGACGAGGGCTTCGCCGCCCGCTTCGGCACGCTCGTCGCCCGGCGGCCGCTGCCGATGCTGCTCGCCGCCCTCGCCCTGCTCGGCGCGCTGGCCGCCGGGATGACCGGGATCCGGATGGACTACGGCCTCGGCGGCGCCGGCGACCGGACCCCGGCCGCCGCCACCGCCGCCGAGATCTCCCGCACCCTGCCCGCCGGCGTCTCCGACCCGACGAGCGTCTACGTCGTCACCACGGACGGCACCACCCTCACCCCCGGCCGGCTCGACGGCCTCTCCCACGCCCTCACCCAGGTCGAGGGCGTCGGCAAGACGGGCGGCACCGTCCTCAACGGGGACCGGCGCGCCGCCCGGATCGACCTCTACCTGACCGCAGACCCGCAGAGCCGGCGCGCCCGCGACCTGGCCTCCGGCCCGGTCCGCGCCGCGGTCGCCGCCCACACACCCGCCGGGACCAGCGCCCACGTGGGCGGCACGGCGGCGATCTTCGCCGACATCTCCACCGCCGTCGACCACGACCTGGCGATCGTCTTCCCGGTCGCGGCCGCCCTGATCGCCCTGATCCTGCTGCTGCTCCTGCGCAGCCTGCTCGCCCCGCTGGTCCTGATGCTCTCGGTCGGGCTCGGCTTCGCCGCCACCCTCGGCGCCGCGACCCTGCTGTTCCAACACGGGCTGGGCGAACCGGGCGTCAGCTTCACCCTCCCGCTGGTGCTGTTCCTGTTCGTCGTGGCGCTGGGCACCGACTACAACATCCTCATCACCGACCGGATCCGCGAGGAGATGCAGCGCCCCGGCCCGCCACGCGCCGCCGTCGCCCGCGCCGTACGGCACACCACGCCCGCCATCGCCACGGCCGGCCTGGTCCTGGCCGGTTCCTTCGCGACCCTCGCCGCCACCCCGGGCAGCGAACAGGTCGCCTTCGCGCTGACGCTCGGCATCCTGCTCTCCGCCGTCGTCCTGTCCCTGGTCCTGGTGCCCGCCGTCGCCGCCCTGCTCGGCCGCGCCCTCTGGTGGCCGCTCCGCCCGGCCCGCCACCACCACCGGGCCGAGCCGGCCCCGGAGCCGTACCGCGTCCCGGTGCCCTGACCTGCGAGCCGTCAGTACTCCGGCAGGCAAAACGTCGAAGTCCTGCTGGAGTACTAGTACTGCAACGGTGCTTACCGTGACGAGGCTTCAGCTCTTGGGCTGTGGCCTCGTCTTTTGTAGTGGCTGGTCCGGGCCTGTTGTTGGCGTC
>NZ_JBHXTQ010000101.1:0-27169 GCF_042677305.1 Kitasatospora sp. NPDC127121
GCTCGGCCATGCGGCACGCCGCCGTGCTGCAGGCGCTTATCTATGTGGTATCCTCGCTCTGCGGCCCTTCGGCCCCCACGCGCTGGACCACCGACGCCCGGGCCCCCCGACCTCCCCGGGGAGACGGGGGCCGCGGGCGTCCCCGACTATCCTGACCAGGTCAATCCCCATCGGACCGGAGTGAACCCGTGTACTTCACCGACCGCGGCATCGAGGAGCTGCAGAACCGGCGCGGCGACGAGGAGGTCACCTTCGAGTGGCTGGCCGAGCGACTGCGCGAGTTCGTCGACCTCAACCCGGACTTCGAGATCCCCGTCGAGCGGTTGGCCACCTGGCTGGCCCGGCTCGACGACGAGGACGATGAGTGACCGGTGCGGTGCCGTTGCACTGAACCGCTGATGAGGGGCCCGGGAGGCGATCGCCTGCCGGGCCCCTCACGTATCCGCGCCCGCCCGTAGGGGGCGCCTCGGGGGCGGCTCCGGGGCGGCTCAGGGGCGGGATCCGGGACGGCACGCTTGACTTGCGCGTCACGCGATATATCGTCTTTAAAAGAGAACGCGATACATCGCGATCGGCAACGGGAGGCGGCAGAGATGAGCCAGTGGACGGTCGAGGGACCCGAGAGGATCACCATCGACGAGACGGTCCGGGCGCTGCACGTGCGGATCATCGAGGGCACGGTGAACGTGGTGGCGGCCGAGGGCCCGGCCCGCCTGGAGGTCACCGAGCTCCAGGGCGAGCCGCTGCACGTGACCCTGGTGGACGGCGTCCTGACGGTCACCTACAAGGACATCAACAGCTGGGGCGAGTTCGGCGACCGGCTCAAGTCGGTCGACGCGGTCAAGGGCTTCTTCAGCTCCTTCAAGCGCAAGCGGGTCGCCGGCGTCACCCTGACCGTCCCGGCCGACGCCGAGGTCAAGGTCGGCACCGTCTCGGCCGACGCCACCGTCTCCGGGATCACCGGGCACGTCTCGGTGCAGAGCGCCAGCGGCGACGCCACCCTGGTCGGCCTGACCGGCCGCACCGAGGCCAACACCGTCACCGGCGACGTCGACGCCCAGTCGGTGGCCGGCCAGCTCAAGGTCAACACCGTCTCCGGCCAGCTCACCGTCGTCGCCGGCACCGCCGACCGGGTCCAGGCCAACGCCGTCACCGGCGCCGTCACCCTGGACCTCGACGTCGCCAGCCCGGCCGACGTCAAGGTCACCACCGTCAGCGGCCCGGTCGTCATCCGGATCCCCTCGCTGGCCGACGCCAAGGTCGAGGCCGGCTCCACCAGCGGCGACATCTCCAGCACCTTCGACGGCCTCAAGCTCAGCGGCAGCTGGGGCGCCAAGCGCCTGTCCGGCCAGCTCGGCGACGGCCGGGGCAGCCTCGCCGTGACCACCGTCTCCGGCGGCGTCACCGTGCTGCGCCGCCCCGACCCCGAGGACGAGTCGCCGGTGGTCGTCAAGGAGCTCCCGGCCGGACTCGGCAAGCCCGACCTCACCAAGGAGGCGTGAGATGACGCCCGTGTTCGGCCACGGCCGGCTCCGGCTCTACCTGCTGAAGCTGCTCGACGAGGCCCCGCGGCACGGCTACGAGGTGATCCGCCTGCTGGAGGAGCGCTTCCAGGGCCTGTACGCGCCCTCCGCCGGGACGGTCTACCCCCGGCTCGCCAAGCTGGAGCAGGAGGGCCTGGTCGCCCACAACACCGAGGGCGGCCGCAAGGTCTACCGGCTGACCGACGCAGGGCGTGCCGAACTGGAAGCCCGCCAGGGCGAGTTGGACGACCTGGAAGTGGAGATCCACGACTCCGTGGCGCAGTTGGCCGGGGCGATCCGCGAGGACGTCCGGGACAGCGCCAAGGACCTGCGCGAGGAGCTGTGGCAGGCCGCCCGGCAGGCCCCCCGGCCGGACCGCGCCGAGGGCGGGGACCCGTGGTCCGGCCCGTGGGGCGACAACGAGTCCTGGCAGCGCGCCAAGGAGGAGTTCGCCCAGTTCAAGCGGCAGGCCAAGGACCAGGCCAAGCGCGCCCGGGAGCAGGAGAAGGCCGCCAAGGCCAAGGCGAAGGCCGCCGAGGAGGAGGCCCGCAGGCTGCGCGAGCAGGCCAAGGCCTCGCGGACGGCCGCGCAGCAGGAGGCACTGCGGATCAAGCGCCGGGTCGAGCAGCAGGTGCGCGAGCACGCCGCGAAGGGCGACTGGCCGACCGGCCTGGCCGAGGGCCTGGCCGAGCTGACCAAGGGCCTGTCCGGGCTGGCCGACGCGGCCCGCTGGGGCCATCCGGCCGACGGGTCGGCCGAGGAGGTCACCGTCACCCGGATCGACCTGGACAAGGACGAGCCGACCACCCCGACCGCCCCGGCCGACCTGCCGCCGTGGGCGCGGACCGACCCGGCCGGCGACCCGGCCCGCGAACTGGAGCGGCTGCTCGACCGCTTCCGCGACCAGGTCCGCGACGCGGCCCGGGACGGTGGCGTGAGCAACGACAAGCTGGCCGAGGCCCGCTCGGTGCTGGGCGCGGCCGGCGAGCGGCTGAAGCGCCTGCTCGGCTGACCGGCAGGCCGCCGGACCACCGGACCACCACCGGCCCGGCACGCTGGGCGGAGCGTGCCGGGCCGGTCCGCGTCAGGGCCGCACGGCGCCAGGATCACAAGACGTCACGGCGTCACGGCGTCACGGCGTCACGGCGTCACGGCGTCACGGCGTCACGGCGTCACGGCGTCACGGCGTCAGCACGATCTTGCCGAAGACGTCGCCCTTGGCGAGCCGCGCGAAGCCGTCCCGGGCCTCGGCCAGCGGCAGCACCGAGTCGATCACCGGCCGGACGCCGGTGGTCGCGCACAGCGAGAGCAGCCCGGCCAGTTCCTCCTTGGTGCCCATGGTCGAGCCGACCACCTTGAGCTCCAGGAAGAAGATCCGGTTCAGCTCGGTGGTGCTCGGGTTGGGGCCGGAGGTGGCACCGGAGATGACGACGGTGCCGCCCGGGCGCAGCGCCTTCACCGAGTGCGCCCAGGTCGCGGCGCCGACCGTCTCCATCACCGCGTCCACCCGGGCGGGCAGCCGGGCGCCGCTCTCGAAGGCGGCGTCGGCGCCGAGTTCGACCGCCCGGCGGCGCTTGGTCTCGTCCCGGCCGGTGACCCAGACCCGCAGCCCGGCGGCCTTGCCGAGGACGATCAGCGCGGTCGCCACGCCGCCGCCCGCGCCCTGCACCAGGACGGTGTCGCCGGGCTTGACCCCGGCGTTGGTGAACAGCATCCGGTAGGCCGTCAGCCAGGCCGTGGGCAGGCAGGCGGCCTCTTCGAAGCTGAGTTCGGCGGGCTTGGGCAGCAGGTTCCAGGTGGGCACGGCCACCTGCTGGGCGAAGGTGCCCTGGTAACGCTCGGTCAGGATGGACCGGGGCTCGTCCGGGCCGACCCCGTGGCCGCTCTGGCCGATCACCGAGTGGAGGACGACCTCGTTGCCGTGCTCGTCGACACCGGCGGCGTCGCAGCCGAGGATCATCGGCAGCCGTCCGGCGGGCAGGCCGACCCCGCGCAGCGACCACAGGTCGTGGTGGTTGAGGCTGGCGGCCCTGACCGTGACCACGCTCCATCCGGGGCGGGCCTGCGGCTCGGGGAGTTCGCCCAACTCCAGTCCGCTGAGCGGGTCATCGGCGTCGATACGTGCGGCGTAGGCAGCAAACATGCTGCGGACGATAGCCGCGCCGGCCGGGGCCGGGAACCACGCGCGGGTGTGACGCGTGTCCCGGCCCCGGCCGTGTCGGCGGCGCCGCTCACGCCGGGCCTGCCCGGCAGCGGCGCCCGGATCGTCAGATCCGGGCCACGCCCTCGGCCCGGGCGGCCTCGGCGACGGCCTTGGTGACCGCCGGGGCGACCCGCTCGTCGAACGGCGAGGGGATGACCTTCTGCGGCGTCAGCTCGTCGGCGACGACACCGGCCAGCGCCTTGGCGGCGGCCAGCTTCATGCCCTCGGTGATCCGGCTGGCCCGCACCTGGAGGGCGCCGGCGAAGATGCCGGGGAAGGCCAGCACGTTGTTGATCTGGTTCGGGAAGTCGCTGCGCCCGGTGGCGACGACCGCCGCGTACTTGTGCGCGACCTCGGGGTGGATCTCCGGGGTGGGGTTGGCCATCGCGAAGATGAACGCGCCCGCGGCCATGGTCGCGACGACCTCCTCCGGCACGGTGCCGCCGGAGACGCCGATGAACACGTCGGCGCCGGCCATCGCGTCGGCCAGGGTGCCCTTGAGGCCGGTGCGGTTGGTCAGTTCGGCGATCTCGGCCTTGACGTCGGTGAGGTCGCCGCGGCCGTCGTACACCACGCCCTTGCGGTCGCAGACCGCGACGTCGCCGATGCCCGCCGCCACCAGCATCTTGGCGATGGCGATGCCGGCCGCGCCGGCGCCGGAGATGACGGCCCGCAGCGAGCCGATCTCACGGCCGGTCACCTTGGCCGCGTTCCACAGGGCGGCGGTGGTGACGATCGCGGTGCCGTGCTGGTCGTCGTGGAAGACCGGGATGTCCACGGCCTCCTGGAGCCGGCGCTCGATCTCGAAGCAGCGGGGGGCGGAGATGTCCTCCAGGTTGACGCCGCCGAAGGAGGGCGCCAGCCGCACCACGGTCTCGACGATCTCGTCGACCTCGGTGCAGGCGAGCGCGATCGGCACCGCGTCCACGCCGCCGAACTGCTTGAACAGGATGGCCTTGCCCTCCATCACGGGCAGGGAGGCCTCCGGGCCGATGTCGCCGAGGCCCAGCACGGCGGTGCCGTCGGTGACCACGGCGACGGTGTTGGACTTCCAGGTGTAGTCGTTGACCAGCTCCGGCTGCTCGGCGATGGCCGTGCAGACGCGGGCGACACCGGGCGTGTAGGCGAGGGACAGGTCGTCCGCGTCGCGCACCGGGACGGTCGCCCTGATCTCCATCTTGCCGCCGCGGTGGAGCGCGAAAACGGCGTCGACCGGATCGACGGTGTCCTGGGTGCTGCTGATGATCTCCGCTGCCACGATGACCTCTTCGTCATTGATCTGGCGAGGGTGCGCGACCGACGGACAGGACGACCCGTCCGGAAACCGGAAACCGGGTACGCCGAAGCGGACCCGGGGGCTGGGTCGGGGCGCTGCCGTCGGGCGGCGCCCTCGGATGAGGGTTTTATGGGTCTTGTTGGTCCGCGTTGTGCTTCCGGGCCGAGCGTAGGTCGGACCAAGGCATCGCACCTATGCCTTTTCGTCCTCGTCACGTGCAGTTCATCGCCGAGCTGTCGCGTCACTGGGGCCCGGCGTCGGAAGCGCCGGGCTCCGGCGGCGGCAACGGTGATGGCGGCACGCGCACCCGCAGGAGTGAACGCAGACGCGCTGGGGAGTCGGCGTCCCGGATACGGAGCCACGTGATGACTTCCGTTCCCGGACACCCCGAGCCTGTCGGGGCTCGTCGGTCTGGTTCGAGCGTTCGGGGGTCACCCGGTACCGAATTCTGACACACCCGCTGCCGGGCCCGGGAGTGCGGGATGGCCGGATCGCATGTCCGCCATTTCGCGTACACCCGCGCGTCACCGTGGCGGCCGCACGTCCCTGCGCCATGGTCGACGGCGGCATCCGAGCCGGGGGCGGCGGGCCTCCGGGCACCGGGCAGAGGGATCTGCATACTTATGCACGGAGTGACAGGAACACGGAATAAGTCCGAATAGCGGACAGCCCGGGCCCTCGTTATCCGATTTTGATCTGGATGAGGGCCATCTGACCGTTCACAGATGGCAGGATTCCCCCCATCTCGGATCGAGCCGGCCACTGGTCGAGGCGGTTCGCTTGACGTCCACCTCGGCGGAGGGTGGCGGAAGCAGTACCCCGCAGCAACCTGGGCGGCCCGTCCGCACAGGCACCGCACCACCCGGCCCTGCACGTACGACGACGTACAGCGAAATACACCCGTACAGCGCCGTACGAACCTGCCGCCCCGGTGTGCCGCCCCCCGCGGCGCGCTCCGCCCGCCCTCTCCCTCAGGAGGAGATCCCCCTCATGACCGCCCGTACCCAGCGCACCCGGCTTCTCGCGGCCGGCGCGGTTGCCGCCTCCGTCACCCTCGTCCTGACCGGCTGCAGCAGCAGCAAGAGCGACGGCGGCAGCGGCGCGCCCAACGCCTCCGCGACCGTCAACGCGGTCAAGGCCGACGACAAGCTCGCCGCCCTCGTCCCCGCCGACGTCAAGTCCTCCGGCAAGCTCCTGGTCGGCGCGGACGCCTCGTACGCGCCGGACGAGTTCAAGGACGACAGCGGCAAGGTCATCGGCATGGACGTGGACCTGGCCAACGCCATCGCGGCCAAGCTCGGGCTGAAGGCCGACGTCCAGGACTCCGGCTTCACCGCGATCATCCCCGGCATCCAGTCGAACAAGTTCCAGCTCGGCATGTCGTCCTTCACGGACAACAAGGAGCGCGAGCAGGTCGTCGACATGGTGACCTACTTCAACTCCGGCAGCGCCATCGCGGTCAAGAAGGGCAACCCCGACAAGGTCGACCCCAACGACCTGTGCGGCAAGAAGGTCGCCGTCCAGACCGGCACCACCCAGGCCGACGAGATCAAGGACACCCGCAACCCGGACTGCGCCAAGAACGGGAAGCCGGGCATCCAGAACGACGGCGACAAGTTCGACCTCCAGACGGACGTCACCAACGCCGTCGTCTCCGGCCGCGACCAGGCCATGATGGCCGACTCCCAGGTCGTCGACTACGCGATCAAGCAGGCCGGCGGCCAGCTGGAGAAGCTCGGCTCCACCTACGGCGTGGCCCCCTACGGCGTCGCCGTCGCCAAGGGCTCCAAGCTCACCCCCGCGATCCAGGGCGCCGTCCAGTCGCTGATCGACGACGGCACCTACAAGCAGATCCTCACCAAGTGGGGCGTCGAGTCCGGCGCCCTCGACAAGTCGACCGTCAACGGCGCCGTGAACTGACCGTCCGCCTGCTCCATCTCTCCCCCGAGGCCACACCGTGAACTCTCTGGACAAGGGGAAGGCGGAGGAGGGACGGCCTGAGACCATCAAGGCCGTCCCGGTCCGCCACCCCGGACGCTGGGTGGGCGCCGTCGTCATCGCCCTGCTTGCGGCGATGCTGCTGAGCGCCCTCTTCACCAACCCCGCTTTCAAGTGGGACATCGTCGGGCAGTACCTGTTCCACGACAGCATCGTGCACGGCATGGTCGTCACGCTGGAACTGACCGTCCTCTCCATGCTGATGGGCGTGATCGGCGGCATCGTCCTCGCCGTGATGCGCCTGTCCCCGAACCCCCTGCTCTCCGGCACCGCCTGGATGTACATCTGGGTCTTCCGCGGCACCCCGGTGCTGGTGCAGCTGGTGTTCTGGAACTTCCTCGGCCTGATCTGGGCCAAGCTGTCGATCGGCGTCCCGTGGGGGCCGGAGTTCTGGTCCGCGGACACCAACGTCCTGATCCCGACCTTCGTCGCCGCCCTGCTGGGCCTCGGCCTCAACGAGGCCGCCTACATGGCGGAGATCGTCCGCGGCGGCATCCAGTCGGTGGACGAGGGCCAGACCGAGGCCGCCCACGCGCTCGGCATGAGCCGGTTCCAGACCATGCGCCGGATCGTCCTGCCCCAGGCCATGCGGGTGATCATCCCGCCGACCGGCAACGAGACCATCTCGATGCTCAAGACCACCTCGCTGGTCAGCGTGATCTCCCTGGAGGAGATCTTCCGGGCCGGTCAGGTCATCTACTCCCGGAACTACCAGAACATCCCGCTGCTGATCGTGGTCAGCCTCTGGTACCTGTTCTTCACCTCGCTGCTGACCATCGGCCAGTACTACATCGAGCGCTACTACGCCCGCGGCTCCAACCGGACCCTCCCGCCCACCCCGGTGCAGCGGCTGCGGGGCCTGTTCGCCGGGAAGCCCGCCCCGAAGACCGGCGCCGACGTCGTCCCGGGGCTTGAGGGAGGTGGTCACGTATGACCGGCCTGAGCAAGACCCCGGCCGCCGCCACCGGGCAGCCGATGGTGCGCGCCGAGAGCGTCCACAAGTCCTACGGCTCCGTGCACGTGCTCAAGGGCATCGACCTGGAGGTCAAGCAGGGCGAGGTGTTCTGCCTGATCGGCCCCTCCGGCTCCGGCAAGTCGACCTTCCTGCGGTGCATCAACCACCTGGAGAAGATCAACGGCGGACGCCTCTGGGTGGACGGCGAACTGGTCGGCTACCAGCAGAAGGGCGACAAGCTCTACGAGCTCAAGGACCGCGAGGTCGCCGTCAAGCGGCGCGACATCGGCATGGTCTTCCAGCGCTTCAACCTGTTCCCGCACATGACGGCCGTCGAGAACGTCATGGAGGCCCCGGTCCAGGTCAAGGGCGAGAGCAAGGCCGCCGCCCGGGAGCGGGCGATGGTCCTGCTGGAGCGGGTCGGCCTCGCCGACAAGGCGAAGAACTACCCCTCCCAGCTCTCCGGCGGCCAGCAGCAGCGCGTCGCGATCGCCCGCGCGCTGGCCATGAAGCCCAAGCTGATGCTGTTCGACGAGCCCACCTCGGCGCTCGACCCCGAACTGGTCGGCGACGTCCTCGACGTCATGCGCGGCCTCGCCGAGGAGGGCATGACCATGGTGGTCGTCACCCACGAGATGGGCTTCGCCCGCGAGGTCGGCGACGCGCTGGTGTTCATGGACGGCGGTGTGGTGGTCGAGTCCGGCAACCCCCGCGAGGTGCTCACCGACCCCCGGCACGAGCGCACCCGCGCCTTCCTCTCCAAGGTGCTGTAGAACCGTACCGACCGGCGCCCGGCAGGCTGCTCCTGCCGGGCGCCGACGTTTTCCCCACCCAGGTAATAGGCTGGACGCAATCAGCCCGTTACCGACCTTTTGGAAGGACCTCCGTGGAGCTCGCCTCGTACGCCGATCTCGCCGTTCGGCTGGTGAACACCGAGGAGCCCGAACGCGGCACCGACACGCTGACGTCCGTGGACGCGGTGCGCGGCCTGTTCTCCGACTCCTCGCGGGCCGCCGCACAGGCCGACGAGTCCGACCTGCCCCGGCTGCGGGCGGTGCGGACCAGGCTGCGCGGGGTCTTCGAGGCCGCCGCCGAGGGCGACGAGATCCGGGGCGTCGACCTGCTGAACAGCCTGCTGATGGAGTACCCGGTCAGCCCGCTGGTCTCCGGGCACGACTACCTGGACGACGCCGGCCGGCCGCGCTGGCACCTGCACCTGGCCGACAACTCGCCGACCGCCACCGCGCACTTCAGCGCGGTCGCCTGCATGGGCCTGGCCGTCCACCTGACCGAGCTGGGCGCCGACCGGCTCGGCATCTGCCAGGCCGCGCCCTGCCGCAACGCCTACCTGGACACCTCGACCAACCGCTCCCGCCGCTACTGCTCGGACCGCTGCGCGACCCGCGCCAACGTCGCCGCGTACCGGGCCCGCAAGCGCCAGGAGGCCGAGGCCACGGCACTCGGCGCCGCCGGCTAGGTCCCCGGCAGGGCCCAGGGGGTCAGAGCTGCTCCGCCCAGACGCCCAGGCGGCGGGCCAGGCCCGGCACCCGGGCCAGCCGGGTGCTCAGCAGCAGCCGCTCCAGCCGCCGCCCCGGCGCCAGCCAGGCCGGGCGCGGGCGCAGCCTCAGCAGCACCCGGCCGAGCACCAGTTCGTCCGGGACCGGGCCGTAGCTTCGGCTGTCGCTGTCCACCGGCCGGTTGTCGGACAGCAGCCACCAGCCCCTCGGACGCCGCTCGGCGGCCCGCTTCACCACCAGCAGGTCCTGCTGGAAGGGGTGCCGGAAGAGCACCACCGCGCCGGGCCGGATCGGCGCGCCGTAGCGCACCAGCAACTGGTCGCCCTCGCGCAGGGTCGGGACCATCGACGGGCCCGCCACGTCGACCAGCCCGAACGGCACCGCGCCGCCGCCCCGCCCCCGGGGTTCCGTGCCCGCCGGTTCCGTGCCCGCTGGTTCCGTGCCCGCTGGTTCCGTGCTCCGCGCCACGACTCCTCCTCCCGGACCGCCCGGTCCCAGTCTGCCGTACGGACCGTCACCCCGTTCGATCCGTTCGATGTCCGGATTACCCCGGTTCCGGGTCCGCCTTTTGCCCTAGGCCCACCGCCCGATCGCGAAACCCCGGGGGCGGAAGGGTAATCTCGGGCGCGGGAAGACGATCTAAGGAAGGACTCCCATGTTCTCTCGTCTGTTTGCACCGCGCGCCACCGCCCACGCCCACTGTGACCTGCCCTGCGGCGTGTACGACCCGGCGCAGGCCCGGATCGAGGCCGAGTCGGTCAAGGGCACCCAGGAGAAGTACCAGGCCAACGAGGACCCGGCTTTCCGCACCCGCGCCCTGATCATCAAGGAGCAGCGTGCCGAGGCCGTCAAGCACCACATCTCGGTGCTGTGGAGCGACTACTTCAAGGCCCCGCACTTCGAGAAGTACCCGCAGCTGCACCAGCTGATCAACGACACCCTGAAGGCCGCCTCGGCCGCCAAGGCGTCCACCGACCCCGCCACCGGCCAGGCCCTGCTGGACCTGATCGCCGAGGTCGACAAGATCTTCTGGGAGACCAAGCAGGCCTGAGCCTGACGCGTCGCCACCCGACCGCCCCCGTCCGCGAGCCCGGACGGGGGCGGTCGTGCGTTCACGCCCCACCCGAGCCCGGTAAGGGTTGCCTAGCCTGAGTGGCTGTTATGCTGCCAGGGCGTCCGAGGGGGAAGTCCGGTGTGAATCCGGCGCTGACCCGCAACGGTGAGCACGGCCTTCGGGGCCGTGCCAGCCCGATCGCCCCCGGCCGCTGAACTCCCGACAACTCGCCGTGGACTGCGAGGGGATGGCGCCCGGGCCCGCGCCCGACCGGTGCCGCCCCCGCGCACCCGCGGCCCGAGGCAAGGCGCACCGTGAGCAGCACCGCAGCCGCGGGCAGTGGCGCAACGAGCCCGCCCGCCCGCCGAATACCCGCCCTCCCGCTCGCCGTCGGCCTGGCCGCCGCCCTGCTGCTCTCGCTGCTCTGCGGCGTGGCGCTGGGCGCCTCCGGGATCGGCCTGCCCCGCGTCCTGCGGCTGCTGGCCGCCGGGCTGACGGGCGGACGGCTGGAGGCGGAGGAGGCCGCCGCCTACGCGATCGTCTGGGAGATCCGGCTGCCGCGCGCCGTGCTGGCCGCCGTGGTCGGCGCCGGGCTGGCCGCCACCGGGGTCGCCGTCCAGGCCCTGGTGCGCAACGCGCTGGCCGACCCGTTCGTGCTCGGCATCTCCTCCGGCGCGGCCGTCGGCGCCAACGCGGTGCTGCTGCTCGGCGCCTTCGCCTCGCTCGGGGTGTGGGCGATCTCGGCCTCCGCGTTCGGCTCCGCGCTGGTCGCCATGGTGCTGGTCTACCTCGCGGCGCGGACGGCCTACGGGCTCACCCCGCTGCGGCTGGTGCTCACCGGCACCGCGCTCTCCTACGGCTTCTCCGCCGCCACCGCGCTGATGGTCTTCGCGGCCGCCCGCGGCGAGGCCGCCCGGGACGCCATGATGTGGCTGCTCGGCAGCCTCGGCGGCGCCACCTGGGGCTCCGTGCCGATCGCCGCCGCCACCGTGCTGGCCGGCCTGGCGTACCTGGCCTGCGCCGCCGGCCGGCTGGACGCGCTCGCCATGGGCGACGAGACGGCCGCCTCGCTGGGCGTGGACCCGGACCGGCTGCGCCGCGAGCTGTTCGTGGTGACCGCCGCCGTCACCGGCACAGTGGTGGCCGTCAGCGGGGCGATCGGCTTCGTCGGGCTGATGGTGCCGCACCTGGCCCGGATGCTGGTCGGCGCCGGGCACCGCCGGGTGCTGCTGGTCGCGCCGCTCGCCGGGGCGCTGCTGCTGGTCTGGGTGGACATCGTCTCGCGCACCCTGCTGGCGCCCGCCGAACTGCCGGTCGGGGTGGTCACCGCGGTGCTCGGGGTGCCCTGTTTCCTGCTGCTGATGCGCCGTCGCGGCTATTCCTTCGGAGGCCGCTGATGGATCTCGCCCTGGACTCCGTCTCGGTCGAGCTGGCCGGTGCCCGGCTGGTCCACGACGTCGCCCTGGACGCCGCCGCCGGGCAGGTGGTCGGACTGATCGGACCGAACGGCAGCGGCAAGTCGACGCTGCTGCGCTGCGTCTACCGGGCGCTGCGGCCGGCCGCCGGGGCCGTCCTGCTGGACGGCACGGACCTGCACGCGCTGACCGCGCGCGAGGCCGCCCGGCGGGTGGCCGCACTCCCCCAGGAGCACTCCGCCGAGTTCGACTTCACGGTGGCCGAGGTGATCGCCATGGGCCGGCTGCCGCACCGGCGCGGCCTGGGCGGCCCGGGCGCGGACGACCACGCCCGCTGCACCGAGGCGCTGCGCAAGGTCGGCGCCGAGCAGTTGGCCGGGCGGGGCTTCCTGAGCCTGTCCGGCGGCGAGAAGCAGCGGGTGCTGATCGCCCGCGCGCTGGTCCAGGAGCCCCGGCTGCTGGTGCTGGACGAACCCACCAACCACCTGGACATCGCCCACCAGTTGGACGTGCTGGCGCTGGTCCGGGAGGCCGGCCCGACGGTGCTCACCGCGCTGCACGACCTCAACCTGGCGGCCGGCCACTGCGACCTGCTGTACGTGCTGCAAGCCGGCCGGATCGTCGCCTCGGGGCCGCCCGCCGAGGTGCTCCGACCCGCCCTGCTGGCCGAGGTGTTCGGCGTCCGGGCCACCCCCGTCCGGCACCCGGTGACCGGCGCCGTCCAACTGCTCTTCGACCGGATCTGACCCACCCCCCGAAGGAATCCCCGTGCGCACCAAGGCCGTTGCCATCACCGCCCTGCTCACCCTCGGGCTCACCGCCTGCGGCGCCGAGATCGCCCCGAGCGGCGACGCCCCCGCCGCCTCCGCCCACTACCCGGTGACCGTGGAGAACTGCGGCGCCAAGCTCACCTTCCCGCAGAAGCCCGCCCGGACGGTGACCAACGACGTCGGCATCACCGAGCTGATGCTCGCCCTCGGCCTGGCCGACCGGATGGCCGGCTACGTGATGCCCGACGACAAGGGCCGGGTCGACCAGGTCGCCTGGAAGGACGGCTACCAGCAGACCGCGTGGCTCTCCAAGAAGGAGATCACCAAGGAGATCGTGCTGGGCGCCAAGGCCGACCTGGTCTTCGCCGGCTGGCACTACGGCTTCGACGAGGGCCGCGGCTTCACCCCGCAGGCGCTGGGGGACCTCGGCATCGCCTCGTACGTGCTCAGCGAGTCCTGCCGCAGCGGCAAGGGCACCGAGCGCGGTGTGATGTCCCCGCTGGACGCGCTCTACACCGACCTGGCCAACCTCGGCGAGATCTTCGACGTCCGCGACCGGGCGGACAAGCTGGTCGCCGGTTTCAAGGCGCAGGTCGCCGCCGCCCCGCAGCCCGAGCGCCGGCCGTCCGTGTTCCTGTACGACAGCGGGCAGGACAAGCCGTACACCGCCGGGAAGTTCGCCGCGGCCGACGAGATCATCGCCAAGGCCGGCGGGGCCAACGTGATGGGCGACCTCGCGGACACCTGGGTCACCGTCGGCTGGGAGAGCGTGGTGCAGCGCGACCCCGAGGTGATCCTGATCAACAACTACGGCGAGACCGGCGCCGACGCCAAGCGCGCCTTCCTGAAGTCCTTCCCGCCGCTGGCCGGCGTCTCGGCGGTCAGGAACGACCGGATCTTCGTCCTGGACTACGTCGACCTGGTGGAGAGCCCGCGCAACCCGGCCGCGATCGCCGCGCTGGCCGACTACCTGCGCACCGTCCCGGCCCGCTGACCCGCCCGCCCCCGGCCCGGGCCCCGATCAGGGCCTGGGCCGCGGGCGGGGGCGCGCAGTAGGCTCGCGGCATGATCCGCACCGCCGTCGTGACCGACGTTCCCGTCATCCTCGCCCTGATCCGCGAGCTCGCGGAGTACGAGAAGGCCCCGCAGGAGGCCGTGGCCACCGAGGAGCAGCTGCGCGACGCCCTGTTCGGCGCCAACCCGGCGCTGTTCGGCCTGATCGCCGAGGACGACGCCACCGGCGAGCCGGTCGGCTTCGCGGTCTGGTTCCTCAACTTCTCGACCTGGCGCGGCACCCACGGGATCTACCTGGAGGACCTGTACGTCCGCCCGCAGTCCCGCGGCGGCGGCCACGGCAAGGCGCTGCTGCTGGAACTGGCGCGGATCGCCGTCGAGCGCGGCTACGCGCGGGTGGAGTGGTCGGTGCTCGACTGGAACACGCCCTCGATCGACTTCTACAAGTCCCTCGGCGCGGTGCCGATGGACGGCTGGACCGTCTACCGGCTCACCGGCGAGGCGCTCGCCGCCGCCGGCGGCGGTCACTGAACGGACCGTCCGAACCCCTGCCACCCTGCGTCGCGATGGCTTACCATGAGTGACTCCCGAGCCCCGGCCGGCGTGCGGAAGGCGGTAAGGTCTCAGGCGGATACGCGGCGTCCGGTCGTCCCGCGAAGGGTATGACCGGTACGTACCGCACCACCCCTCTGGACAGTTGGGGCGAAGCAGTTGAGCCAAGCAACAGACAGTGCCGCGGCCACCGGCCCGGAAGCACAGCGCGTCACCCAGGAGGTGAGGGTGTCCCAGATCGACGGCGAGCCCGGAGTGCAGGACTTCGTGGAGGTCCGGCTGCCCGCGGCGGGTGCCTACCTCTCGGTCCTGCGAACAGCGACGGCCGGCCTGGCGGCACGGCTCGACTTCACCCTCGACGAGATCGAGGACCTGCGGATCGCGGTCGACGAGGCCTGCGCCATCCTGCTCCAGCAGGCGGTGCCAGGCTCCGTCCTGACCTGCGAGTTCCGGCTGGTCGGCGACTCGCTGAAGGTGACCGTCACCGCCCCCACCACCGACGGGAAGGCGCCCGAACGGGACACCTTCGCCTGGACGGTGCTCTCCGCCCTGGCCGGCGAGGTCGACTCCTCGGTCGGCGAGGACAAGACCGTGTCGATCAGCCTGCACAAGAAGCGCGGCGGCCCCGTCGCCCACTAGCCGGGGCGTCGACCAGCACCGCACAAGGGCCGTCCGCCCGGTCCCCGATCAGGGGCCGGGCGGGCGGCGCCCGGTACCGCCCCCCACGCGGTACGACCAACGAGACGATGCCGGGGCCCGAGGGCCCCGGTGCTCCCGGAACGGAACGGGGGAATGGCCGTGAGTGATCTGGACCGTACCGGCCTCGCGACGGCGGGACCTGCCGTACCGACCCAGGCGAGCGTTCCTGGCCTCGCCGCCAACGACGATGCGCACCCGAAGGACGCCCACCGGATGAGCCACCCGACCGAGCCGACGTCTGAACCGTCGCCCGCATCCCCGCCCCCGTCCGATCCGGCGGACGAGGCCGCGGACCTGCGCACCGCGGTGCCCGTCCAGGCGCCGGCCCCGGCCCCGGCCCCGCACCGCTCGGGCGCACCGGACCGGGAGGCGGCCCGCGCGCTGTTCGTCCGGCTGTCCGCGCTGCCCGACGGCTCCCCGGAGCGCGTCGAGCTGCGCAACCAGCTGGTGCGGATGCACATCCCGCTGGTCGAGCACCTGGCCCGGCGGTTCCGCAACCGGGGCGAGCCGCTGGACGACCTGACCCAGGTCGCCACCATCGGCCTGATCAAGTCGGTGGACCGCTTCGACCACGAGCGCGGGGTCGAGTTCTCCACCTACGCCACGCCGACCATCGTCGGCGAGATCAAACGGCACTTCCGCGACAAGGGCTGGGCGGTCCGGGTGCCGCGCCGCCTCCAGGAGCTGCGGCTGTCGCTCACCACGGCGACCAGCGAGCTCTCCCAGCGGCACGGGCGCTCCCCCACGGTGCACGAGCTCGCCGAGCACCTGGGGATCTCCGAGGAGGACGTCCTGGAGGGCCTGGAGTCCGCCAACGCGTACTCCACGCTGTCCCTGGACGTCCCGGACAGCGACGACGAGTCGCCGGCCGTGGCGGACACCCTCGGCGCCACCGACGAGGCGCTGGAGGGCGTCGAGTACCGCGAGTCGCTCAAGCCGCTGCTGGCCCAACTGCCGCCCCGGGAGCAGAAGATCCTGGTGCTGCGGTTCTTCCGGAACATGACACAGTCGCAGATCGCCGCCGAGGTGGGGATCTCCCAGATGCACGTGTCCCGCCTGCTGGCCCGGACCTTGACCCAGCTGCGGGAGAAGCTCCTGGTGGAGGAGTAGGACTGACGGCCGCTCAACCGGCGGCCGACCCCCGGCGGCCCTGTGCGCTCAGCCCTCGTGCGACGCGTACAGGGCCGCCGTCGACTTCGGGTTCAGCAGCGCGCCGATGCCGACCAGTCCGAGCAGGCCGACCAGCACGCCGACGCCGATCATCGCGCCGCCGCTCTCCAGCATGTAGTACCCGATCGGCAGGCAGATCGAGTTGGTGAGCACGGCCGGGCTGCGGCCCCAGCGGCGCTCCTTGAGCAGCGCGCGGGCGGCCAGCACCGGCAGCACGCCGAGCAGCACGATGACCAGGCCGCCGAACTCGTTCAGGGCGAGCTGCTTGGACTGGCCGGACAGCGCGGACACCATGTCCCAGACGCCGACGACGGCCAGCGCGGCGCCCTCCAGGGCGGTGATGGCGGCGCCCACGGTCAGCGCCAAGGGGCGGGCCGGGCCCGCCGTGGGTACGGGTGCGGAGGATTCTGCGGTCACTCCAGCAGGGTAGCCGCCGGTTGGTCCGTACCGACCCGTAGGCTTTCCCCATGCGCGCTCTCCTGGTCGTGAACCACAAGGCCACCACCACCAGTGGCCGCACCAGGGACGTACTGATCCACGCGCTGCGCAGCGACCTCAAGCTGGAGGTGGCCGAGACGCAGTACCGGGGCCACGCCCGCGACCTGGCCCGCGAGGCCTCGGAGGACGGCACGGTCGACCTGGTGGTGGCGCTCGGCGGCGACGGCACCGTGAACGAGGTGGTGAACGGGCTGCTCACGCACGGCCCGGGCGAGAAGGTCCCGCGACTGGCCGTGGTGCCGGGCGGTTCGACCAATGTGTTCGCCCGCGCGCTGGGTCTGCCCAACGACCCGGTGGAGGCCACCGGCGCCCTGCTGTACGCGCTGGAGCACGGGAGCGAGCGGCCGGTCGGTCTGGGCAAGGCGATGACCGACGGGCTGCCGGACCGCTGGTTCACCTTCACCGCCGGCCTGGGCTTCGACGCCGGGGTGGTCGGCCGGGTCGAGGAGCAGCGCCGGTTGGGGCGCAAGTCCACCCACGCGCTCTATGTGGGGCAGGCGCTGCGGCACTACGTCACCCAGCGTGAGCAGCGTCGTTCCGGGCCTGTGGCCCTGGAACTACCGGGCCGAGAAGGCGTGCCGGGCCTGGCCCTGGCCATAGTCAGCAACACCTCGCCGTGGACGTTCCTCGGCAACCGCCCGGTGTACCCCTCACCGCTCGCCTCCTTCGACACTGATCTCGACGTCTTCGGGATCACCCGGATGACGGCGTTCGGCACCGTTCGAACGATCCGTCAGATCCTGCGGTCGTACGCCTCTTCGAGCGAAGGCGCCCCGCCGGCCGGCCCGTCCGGCAAGCACGTCGTCTCCTATCACGACGTCAGACACTTCACCTTGGTTTCAGAGGAACCGGCCCCGTTCCAGGTTGACGGGGACCACCTTGGAGACAGGAGTCGCGTCAGTTTCACAGGCGTACGGCGGGCACTGCGTGTGATTGTGTGACCGGAAGGGGGTTTCGCCCTTCTTCTCGAACGCACAAGCCCCCTTCACTCCATAGAAGTACTGGCTGTGAGCTAGGCGACACCGAAGAATCAAAAATTCCTCCCTGAAGGGGGTTGTATCCGGGCCCGAGGTTTGCGAACCTCTACATGGCGATCGGGACGCATCGCAGCGACGGCAACCTCAGAACCTGGCGGGTGTCGACCGCGGAACGTCCCTCGAATCGCCGAATCCCTCCCTAGCACAGACCACCCGGGCCCCGGCGGGCCTTTGGTCTCTTTTGCTGTTGCGGGATTCGTGAAAGCGTTCACATTCACAAGCCACATTCACAAGCCATCGATTATGCCGACCGGGTGCCCCCCGCCGGCAGGAGGAGTTGGACGACCATGGACTGGCGCCACCGCGCTGTCTGCCGCGAAGAGGACCCGGAGCTGTTCTTCCCGATCGGGAACACCGGTCCTGCTCTGCTGCAGATCGAGGAAGCCAAGGCCGTGTGCCGCCGCTGTCCGGTCATGGAGCAGTGCCTGCAGTGGGCTCTTGAGACCGGCCAGGATGCCGGCGTCTGGGGCGGTATGAGCGAGGACGAGCGTCGCGCGATGAAGCGCCGTGCCGCCCGCAACCGCGCCCGCACCGCCTGATCACACGCCGTAACACCAGCAGTAACCGAAACACCGATCAACACATGATCAAAGGCTTCCCTGCACCTCCTGGTGAAGCCTTCCGCACAAAGGGCCTTGCCTGGCGAGGTCCCGCGACACCGGACCGTCCAGCCACTTGATACTGTTCACTTAGAGCAATATCGTGGAGCTGTGGCGCTCACCGTGTGCAACGCACGGGCGAGGTGTCGCACCACCCAGAGCCCCCGTTCCGGCCGACTCCCCCCGACGGCCGGAACGGGTTGAGAGGCCCTGTCGACCCACCCCCCCCGGTCGACAGGGCCTCGTTTCTGTTTTCGCGCCCCGGTTTGTGTGCGCGCCCCGGCGCGCCCGCACCCTGGCACGCCCCCGCGCGGGCCGACCCGCGCCGGGCTCGTGGGGTGGACACCCGGCGCTTTCGCCGAGTGCACGCCCCCACCACGCGCCTCGCTGCACCTTTCCGCGGACCGCGGTGCGGACCGGACCGCGGACCGCACCGCACCGCAGACCGGTCGGCGGATCAGCGGACCGGGATCTCCAGGATCACCTTGGTGCCGCCGTCCGGACCGGCCACCATGTCGAAGGTGCCGCCCAACTCGCCGGTGGCCAGCGTGCGGACGATCTGCAGGCCGAGGTTGCCGGCCGTCTGTGGGTCGAACCCCTCGGGCATGCCGCGGCCGTCGTCCTGCACCGTGATCAGCAGGAACTCCTCCGGCCGGGCGCCGCCGTTCCAGCTGTCCGACCAGCCCGCCCCGGTCGCCGGGGCCCGCCCGCGCAGCGCGCTGACCTCCAGGTTCCCGGAGGCGGACGGGCCGAAGGCGTGCTCCAGCGCGTTCTGCAGCAGTTCGTTCAGCACCATCGACAGCGGGGTGGCCACCTCGGCGGACAGGATGCCGAAGCTGCCGCTGCGGCGGGTCGCCACCCGGCCGTCCTGGGACAGCTCCATCACCATCGCCAGCACCCGGTCGGCGATCTCGTCGAAGGCCACCTGCTCGTCCAGCGCCTGGGACAGCGTCTCGTGCACGATCGCGATCGAGCCGACCCGGCGCACCGCCTCGTCCAGCGCGGCCCGGCCGGCCTCCGACTCCATCCGGCGGGACTGCAGCCGCAGCAGGGCGGCGACGGTCTGCAGGTTGTTCTTCACCCGGTGGTGGATCTCCCGGATGGTGGCGTCCTTGGTCATCAGCTCGCGGTCGCGGCGGCGCAGTTCGGTGACGTCCCGGCAGAGCACCAGCGAACCGGTCAGCGTGCCCTTGGGCTTGAGCGGGATGGCCCGCAGGGTCACCACCCCGCCCTGCACCTCGACCTCGGTCTGCCGCGGCGCCCAGCCGCTCGCCAGCTTCACCAGCGCCTCGTGCACGGCCGCCCGGGAGGGCGGGACCAGTTCGGCGGTGGCCCGGCCCAGGTGGCTGCCGACCAGGTCGGTGGTGAGGCCGAGCCGGTGGTAGGCGGACAGGGCGTTGGGGCTGGCGTAGGTGACGATGCCGTCCGCGTCGAGCCGGATCAGGCCGTCGCCGACCCGGGGGGCGGCGTCCATGTCGATCTGTTCGACGCCGTGGAAGGGGAAGCTGCCGGCGGCGATCATCTGGGCCAGGTCGGAGGCGCTCTGCAGGTAGGTGAGCTCCAGCCGGCTGGGGGTGCGGACGGTCAGCAGGTTGGTGTTGCGGGCGATCACCCCGAGCACCTTGCCCTCGCGCCGGACCGGGATGGACTCGACCCGGACCGGCACCTCCTCGCGCCACTCCGGGTCGCCCTCGCGCACGATCCGGCCCTCGTCGAAGGCGGCGTCCAGCAGCGGGCGGCGCCCGCGCGGGACGAGGTGGCCGACCATGTCGTCCTGGTAGGAGGTGGGGCCGGTGTTGGGCCGCATCTGCGCCACCGAGACGTAGCGGATGCCGTCCCAGGTGGGGATCCACAGGACCAGGTCGGCGAAGGAGAGGTCGGAGAGAAGCTGCCACTCCGAGACCAGCATGTGGAGCCATTCCACATCGGCCCCGGTCAGGGTGGTGTGGCGGCGGACGAGTTCGTTCAGCGAGGGCACATGGCGAGAGTAGCGCCGCCGGTCGGGGCGCGGCGCGGCGGACCGGGGAACGGATCATGCGCCGGGCCTGCGGCGGAGCCCGCTTCCCGAAGTTGTCCAGACCAATTTCCGGAGCGGCCTGGACAACCCAGATTGGTCTAGTCCACAATGAAAGGGCACCAAGGAGAGGCCCACCGCGCAACTGCCCTGACCGCGCGAGGCCTTTCCTCGGTCGGACGCCGCCGAACGAGGACCCCGCACAGTTCTCGATCGACTCCGGCGACCGACGACAGCTCCGGGCTGCGGTGCCGCATGGGTTGAGGGTCCCGTGTCGGCGCCGTGGCCCGTAGTGCTTTCCGGGTACGCCGAGCGCCAGGCGCGACGCGTTCCGGGGGTGCGACGCGTTCCGGGCGCTCCCCCGCCGAAGCCATGTTCCGCCGCTCAACGAGTCGGGCCCCCGTCCACAGCCTGTGGACGGGGGCCCGATCGCGTGGCGCCGTGCCTCAGTGCGTCTCGGTGACCTTGGCCAGGGCGCGCGGGGCGTCCGGGTCCTGGCCGCGGGCGATGGTGACCTCGTAGGCCAGCAGCTGCAGCGGGAGGATCTCCAGGATCGGCTGGACCTCCTCCGGCACGCCGGCCGGCAGGGCGAAGCCGGCCGAGGCGGCGTCCACCTGCGCCTGCTGGCCGACCACGACCAGGTCCGCGCCGCGGCCGCGCAGGCGGTCCAGCACCGGCTGCAGGGCCTCGCCGCCCTTGCCGTCCGGAACGATCGCGATGACCGGCGAGACGTTGTCCACCATGGCCAGCGGGCCGTGCAGCAGATCGGCGCCGGAGAACGGGGAGGCCGGGATGTAGGTGGTCTCCATCAGCTTCAGCGCCGCCTCGCGGGCGGTCGGGTAGCCGTAGCCGCGCGAGGTGATGACCAGGCGCTGGGCGAAGCGGTACCGCTCGGCCAGCGCCTTCACCTCGGCGTGGCGGGCCAGGACGCCGGCGGCCAGGCCGGGCAGCTCCTTGGCCGCCGCACCGTCGCCGCCGCGCAGGCCCTCGACCAGCAGGTAGAGCGCCAGCAGTTCGGCGGTGTAGGTCTTGGTGGCGGGCAGCGCCTTCTCCGGGCCGGCCAGCACGTCGATGTGGAACTCGGAGACCTCGGCCAGCGGCGAGGACGCGTTGTTGGTGACGGCGAGGGTGATGGCGCCGGCCTCGCGGGCGGCCTTGGTGGAGGCCACCAGGTCGGGCGAGCCGCCGGACTGGCTGACGGTGACGACCAGGACGTCGGTGAGGTCCGGCTTGGCGCCGTACGCGGTGGTGGTGGACATCGAGGTCAGGCCGGCCGGCTTGCCGAGCAGGATCTCGATCAGGTACTTGGCGTACAGCGCCGCGTTGTCGGACGTGCCGCGCGCGGTCAGCAGGACGAAGCGAGGGTTGCGGGCGGCGATCTCGGCCGCGATCTGGCGGATCTTCGGGGCACCCTCGTCGAGGATGCGCTGGAGGACGGCCGGCTGCTCGGCCATCTCCGCCGCCATGATCCGGCCAGGAACGGAAACAGTCTGCGGGTCGGACATCAGGATGTGCCTCCGATGAGATGGTTCGACCCCTCCGGGCAGGTTGCCCGACGGGGACCTCTACGGCGGCGAGTCCGCACACTCGCTGCGGTGGTTTCCTGCCGCAATCCTACGGGGGCCGCCCCGGGCGGGCACACCCGAAGGCCCGCCCCGGACGGGACGGGCCTTCGGCCTGTGCGGCTGGCGGCGCCGGGTCAGGACGCCTTGTTGATCAGCTGGTCGATCGCGGCGTCGGCGTCCTTGGTGGCCTGGTCCACCGACTTGCCCTTGAGGATGCCGGTCAGCATGTCGGGCAGGATCTTCTGCTTCTCGATCGCGCCCCAGCCGGGGGCCAGCGGGGTGAACCAGGCGTCCGGCACCGCGTTGGCCGCCGCGGCGGTGGTCGGCTTGTTCTTCAGCGGGTTCAGCTGGGTGAGGTTGTTCGGCAGGATGTCCTTGTCGGCCAGCGTCTGCTGGGACTTGGTGCTGGTGAACATCCGCACCCAGTCGGTGGCCAGCTCGACCTGCGCGGACTTGGCGGTGACCGCGAGGTCGGAGCCGCCGATGAAGGTGGGCAGCGGCTTGCCGTCCGGGCCGGGCATGGTGGCCATCTTGACGGTGTCCTTGAGGCTCGGGTCGCCGGTGCCCGGCGCGACGACGCTGGCCGCCTCGTAGCCGTTGCCGTAGAAGGACGCGGCGCGCCCGCGGGCCATCGACTCGAACTGGTTCTGCTCGTTCACCGTCAGGTCGCCCTTGGTGTACTTGCGGACCAGGTCGACGAAGTGGCTGATGCCCTGCTGGGACTTGGCGTCGTGCAGGGTGCCGTGCCAGTTGCCGGAGCTGTCGAACTTGGCGATGCTGCCGCCGTACGCGGCCACGTAGCTCATCGCGGCGTACCAGTACGGGCCGGGCAGGTAGAGCGAGGAGTAGCTCTTGTCGGCCTTGTTCTTGTCGGCGACCTTGTCCAGGACCGCCGTCAGGTCGGCCTCGGTCTTGGGGAACTCGGCGCTGCCGGTGGCCTGCTGGAAGGTGGCGGCGTTGTAGATGGCGACCCGGGCGCCGGCGTAGTAGGGCACGCACAAGAGCTTGTCCTGGTACGTACAGGTGTTGGCGAGCGCCTTGATCCAGCTGTCGGAGTTGTCGAAGGTGGTCCGGTCGACCGGGGCCAGCGCGCCGGAGAGCACGTACTTCATGGTCTCGGTGTTGCCGAGCTCGACCACGTCGGGCGCGGAGCCGTCGGCGATCGCCTTGTCGAGCTTGGTCACCTTGTCGGCCCAGCCCTGGTAGGCGAGCTTGAGGATGACGTTCGGGTACTTCGCCGCGAACTGGTCGTTGACCTGCTGCACCAGGTCGGGCCAGTTCTTCTGGGCGTCGTCCATCAGCCAGACGGTGACGGTGCCGCTCGCGGCCTTCGGGTCGGCGCCGGGGCTCTTGCCGTCCTTCGACGCCGTACCGGCCGATGAACAGGCCGTCAGCCCGATCGCCAGGGCAGTGATTCCGAACGTCGACATGAGCTGACGCTTCTTCACGCCATCCTCCGAGGGTGCTAGAGCCGTGTTGCCCGCCGGCAGCGTGATGGCGCCCGCAACGGAGGGTCCGGGCAGGGGCGAAGAGCTTCGGGGAGGGCCGATACCACATCCGGTGAGGTTGAATTTCGAACCGGATGACTGGACTCTGGCCTAGACCATAGGTGGTGTCAACGGCCAAATGGCCTCGTCGCCACGGCCGTTGCAGAGCTGTTGTACCCCGTGGCGATCAGTCGCCGTACCGTCACCCTAAGTGGGACTTAAGGTGGATTTAAGGCCTACTTGAGGGAGCACGGTCACCTGGCGAATCCGCAGGTCAAACGGCGGGGAAACGAAACGGGCCCGCCATGCGACATGCGCATGACGGGCCCGTCGGCCGACGCCTCCCGGACACTCCCGGTGACGCCCCCCTCGGTCTCAGCCGATGGCTCCCGGCTGCCCGGTGAGCACCTCCACGGCCGCCAGCCCGCAGACCCGGGCGGCGCCGTGGGTGGCGATGTAGAGCGCGCCGACCGGCTCGGACTGCGGCAGCCCCATCTCGACCACCGCGGCGTCCGGCCGGGCCGCCACCAGGCGGCCCAGCGCGGCGGACATCCAGGCGTGCCGGTGCGCGTCCCGGACCACCAGCACCAGGCGGCGGCCCTCGGCGCCGGCCACCAGCTCGGCGACCAGGGCGTCCAGCAGCTCGGGGGCGGCCTGCGCCGCCGAGACCGCGCGGGTGCGGGTGCCGGGGAAGCGGTCGGCCAGCATGCCGGCCACGCCCCACGGGGTGACGTCGCCGACGGCGATGTTCGGCTCGTCCGAGAACGAGGCCACGAACGGGCGCTCGGACACCGGCTGCGGCTCGTGGCCCGGCGCCCGGACCACCTTCAGCGCCCGGCGGGCGGCCCGCAGGCCGACCGCGAGGTCCGGCTCCGGCCGCTCGCCCTGGGCCGAGATCCGGCCCCAGCTGCCGAGCGAGCGGACCCGGTCGGCGGCGTCCGCCAGCCGCTCCTCGGAGAGCACGCCGGCCCGCACGCCCGCCACGATGGCGTCGCGCAGCATCAGCACGGTGTCCTCGTCGGCCAGCCCGCCGCCGACGCAGATCGCGTCCGCGCCGGCCGCCAGGGCCAGCACGGTGCCGTCGCCCATCCCGAAGGTGTCGGCGATGGCGCCCATCTCGATCGCGTCGCTGACGATCAGGCCCTGGTAGCCGAGGCCGCCGTCGGCCGGGGCAGCGCGCAGCAGGTCGCGCAGCACGAGCGGGCTGAGGGTGGCCGGCAGCTTCGGGTCGAGCGCCGGGATCATGATGTGGGCGGTCATCACGGCCTTGGTGCCCGCCGCGATCGCCGCCTGGAACGGGATCAGGTCGCGCGAGCGCAGCACGTCCAGGTCGACGTCGATGACCGGCAGCCCGTGGTGCGAGTCGACGGCGGTGTCGCCGTGGCCGGGGAAGTGCTTGGAGCAGGCGGCCACGCCGGCCGACTGGAGGCCCTCCACCCAGGCGGCGGTGTGCCGGGCGCACAGCTCCGGGTCGGCGCCGAAGGAGCGGACGCCGATGACCGGGTTGCGCGGGTTGGAGTTGACGTCCGCGGTGGGCGCCCAGTTGTAGTTGACGCCGGCCGCGGCCAGCGCCCGGCCCAGCTCGCGGGCGACGTCCCGGGTCAGCGCCGGGTCGTCGATCGCGCCGAGCGCGAGGTTGCCGGGCCAGGACGAGCCGGAGCCCGCCTCCAGCCGGGTGACGTCGCCGCTCTCCTCGTCGATGGCGATCAGGAGGTCGGGGTTCTCCTCGCGCAGCGCCTTGGTGAGCTTGGCGAGCTGGTCGAGGTCGACCACGTTGCGGTCGAACAGCGCGACCGAGCCGAGCCCGGCGGCGAGGTGGCGGCGCAGCCACTGCGGCGGCTCGGTGCCGACGAAGCCGGGCTGCAGGACGGTCAGGGCGTCACGGTGCAGCTGGTCGCTGACCGGAGCGGTGGGGACGAGGATGCTCACGTTTCTCAGCCCTTCACGGCGCCGTCGGTCAGTCCGCCGACCGCCTTGCGCTGCAGGAAGACGAACAGGATCAGCACGGGGATGGCGAACATCGTGGACGCCGCCATGGTGGCGCCCCAGTCGTTGCCGAAGGCGGTCTTGAAGGACGACAGCCACAGCGGGAGGGTCTTGCCCTCCTCCTTGTTGAGGATCAGGACGAGCGGGAACTCGTTCCACGCGGTGATGAAGCCGAACAGCGAGGTCGACATCAGACCGGGGGCCAGCAGCGGGAAGATCACCTTCACGAAGGCCTGGGAGCGGGTGCAGCCGTCCACCATGGCCGACTCCTCCAGCTCCTTCGGCACCGCGGCGATGAAGCTGCGCAGCGTCCAGATGGTGAAGGGCAGCACCATCATCATGTAGAAGAACGTCAGCGGCACGAGGCTGTTCAGCATCTCGTTGTCGCGCGAGATCATGTAGACCGCGATGGTCATGACCTCCCACGGCGCCATCTGCGCGACCATGACGACCAGGACGAAGGCCTTGCGGCCGCGGAACTTCATCCGGGCGATGGCGAAGGCCGCGAGGGTCGCGATCACCAGCGAGATCAGTACCGCACCGACGGTGGCGATGAGGCTGTTGGTGACGTACGTCCAGAAGTTGGGCGCGTTGATCGCGGTGGTGAAGTGGTCGAGGGTCCCGTCGAACGGGATGAAGACCGGCGTCTTGCTGATGATGTCGTTGTCCTGCTTGAAGGCAGTCGCGATCATCCAGTAGACGGGGAAGATGAAGAAGACGAAGAGGACGACCGCGATCACGTTCGGCCAGGTACGTCCGATGAGCGAGCGCCTCACAGCTCGTCCTCCTGCTTGATCATGATGCGGAAGTAGTACGCCATCATCGCGCCCAGCATCAGGATGGTGAGCACCGCGATCGCGGAGCCGATGCCGTAGTGCTGCCCGGACGAACCCTCCAGGAAGGCGTGCACGGGCAGGGTGCGGGTCAGGTTCTCGGGGCCGCCGCCGTTGATCGCGTACACCTGGGTGAAGGCCTTGAAGACCCAGATGATCTCCAGGAACGTCGTGGCCAGGAAGAACGGCTTCAGGTTCGGGAAGATCACCGAGCCGAAGATCTTGGACGCGCCGGCGCCGTCCATCCGGGCGGCCTCGTAGAGCTCCTTGGGGATGGTGGTCAGTCCGGCGTACATGTTGAACGCCACGAAGGGGACCGACTGCCAGACGATCAGCAGGATCACCACGAAGAAGGTCGAGTACTGGTCGCTCATCCAGTTGTAGTCGGCCATCGCGTGCCAACCCAGCTTGTCCAGGAACCAGTTGACGACGCCCCACTGCTGGTCGAACAGCCAGGTGTAGACGGTGGTCGCGGCGACCACGGGCATCGCCCAGGCCATCAGCAGGCCGACCGAGAGGAGCAGCCGCATCCGCTTGCCGAGGCGGTTGAGCAGCAGGCCGATCAGGGTGCCGCCGACCATGATCAGCACGACGTTGACCAGGGTGAAGACGACGGTGCGCCCGGTGACCGCCCAGAAGTCCGGGTCGGTCAGCTGCTCCTTGTAGTTGTCGAAGCCGTTCCACTCGGTCAGGTGCTGGACGAACTGGCGCTTGTTGAGGTTCTGGAACGACAGCAGGACCGTCTTCACCAGCGGCCAGCCGAGCAGGGCGAGGGTCGCCACGGTGGCGGGCAGCAGCAGCAGGTACGGTGCCAGGCGTGCGCCGAGGCTCGGCCCGCCTGCGGGTCTGGCGCCCTTGCGGGGGGTGCCGTTGGCGCCACCACCGGCGGCACTCGTCTCAATTCCGGCCACGGCAGCCTTCCCTGAATCCGGGGACTGCGTCTGCACCCGCTCCGAATGCACAGCCATCGTTCTCACTTCCTCACAACCCGAACCACGACGGAC
>NZ_JBHXTQ010000102.1:0-7638 GCF_042677305.1 Kitasatospora sp. NPDC127121
GCCGGTGGTTGGACGACGGGGTGGGTGACGGCCGGTGGTTGGACGACGGGGTGGGTGACGGCCGGTGGTTGGACGACGGGGTGGGTGACGGCCGGTGGTTGGACGACGGGGTGGGTGACGGCCGGCGGCTGGATGACCGGTTGGACGACGGGGTGGGTGACCGTCGGCGGACTGACCGCCGGGTGCGTGATCAGCGGGGACTGGCCGATGGCGTGTGCCGTGGTGGCCGGATCGATCGGCGGCACGGCGGTGATCGTCGTCGTGGCGGCCTGGTGGGCCACCGAGTGCGCTTGCAGGGCGGCGAGTTCCTGCCAGAGCGCCCCCGCCTCCAGCACCAGGGTCGTCGTCAGTGCCGCCCGGCCGATCGCCTTGCGGCGGGTGCGCGCCTCCCCCAGGAAGAACTCCTCGCCCGCGCGGTCTCCCGCGCTCTTCGCGGCGGCCCAGCCGGCTCCGAGGAGGCTGCCCCACGCGTCGAACTGCCGGGAGAGCGCCAGTTTCGGCGAGGCGGCACGGGCCAACTCCACGCCGAGCTGCGCCTGTCCGCTCCGCTCCGCTCCCAGCACCGCGACGTCCAGGGCCTGGAAGTGGGCCGCGACCTCGTCCGGGGTGGTCTCCCGCGACTCGACCCACGCGGTGAGCGCCCGGCAGAGCGGCGCGGCGGGGTACTGCGTCATCCGGCTCTTGAGCACGCACTCGGCGACGTCCGGCGGACACCCGTAGCCGGTTTCCGAGGCGACCAGCAGGCCGTGCCGCACCAGCCCGCTGGCGAGCGCGTCGCTGTCCGTCCGGCTGAGCAGGGCGTTGAGCTGCCGGGCGGCCAACTCGGCGCCGGAGAGCGAGCCGAGCAGGTACAGCAGGTCCCGCTCCTCCGGCCGGAGCCTGTTGAGCAGCGCGGGAAGGAGCGCGGGGAGATCGGCGATGCCCGGCAGGCCCTTGCCGGTCGCGGCCGACAGGGCGATGCGCCGCAGTCGGAGCGGATTGCCGTGCAGGGCGTCGCACAGCGCCGTCACGGTCCGCGCTTCGTCGGGCCGCAGCGCGCGGGCCAGGACCGTCTGGACCAGGACCACCCCTGCCGGGGCCGCCAGTCCGTCGAGCCGGATCGGGTGGACGCCGGTGACCGACGACCGGCGTTGCGAGGTGAAGACGAACGTGGAGTGCTCGGCCAGGTCGAAGAGCCGGTGCAGGTCCTTCTCGTCGAGTCCCGCGTCGTCCAGGTAGATCCGCAGCCGCAGGGTCTTCAGGTGCTCCTTCAGCACCTCCAGCGACGGCTTGTAGTTCGGTGCGTCGAAGCTGATGTCGAAGATCGCCTGCGCGAGGTCGTCGGCCGTCCGGCCGCCGGCTTCGATGTAGGCCGCGCCCTCGGGCCCGCGCGGCAAGGTGCGGGCGAGGTGGCGCAGCAGCGCACTCTTGCCGACCCCGGAGGCGCCCCAGATCTGCACCAACTGGCGTGCCCCGATGGCCTGTTGCAGTTCCTGGAGCTCCCGTTCCCGGCCGATCAGCGGATCGGCGGCGGAACGCGGCAGGTGGGAGATCGGCTGACGTTTGACCGGGTTGGGCGGAGGCCCCGCGTTCACGGTGATGGCCGAACCGTGTCCGGTGGTGATGTTGAGGTTGGTCACGGTGTTCCGGTCGCCGACGATCATCGTTCCGGACACGTCGCCCGCCCGGATTCGCGTGGAGCCGTCCGGAGCACCGTTGTTCTCTGGCATCTGTTTCTCCGGTCCTCTCCAACGCTCGGGTTCCGGCACTCGGTCATGCTGGCGCCGACCCGTCGTCGGAACCCGGCGCTTTTACCTGTTTGGTGAGATCGCCCGTGAACCGGCCGGTTCGGCCGCGGCGGCGATCCGGGCGAGGTGGTCCAGGTCGAGGATCGTGATCCTGCGGTAGCCCGTGACGACCGCGCCCGACTCCCGCAGGGCCCGCAGGGCCTTGTGGATCGACGACTCCGCGGCGCCGACCAGCGTGGCCATCTCCGGCTGCGACAGCGGGAGATGGGCTTCGTTGCGGCCGGGGCGCCCGTAGGTGACGGCGAGGTGGTGCAGGATCCTGGCCAGCCGCCCGAGCACGTCGCAACCGGTGAAGTCGACGATCCGGCTGGTCGCCGTGCGCAGCTTGGCCACCACGCTCGCGTTGAGTGCGAGCCCGATGGCGGGGTGCTGCTTCGTGCACGCCAGCAGTTCGGTGGGCAGGATGTAGCGGGCCAGCACCCGGCCGCAGGCGGTCACGGTGCCGATGCGCGGCTGACCGTCGATTCCGGCGAACTCCCCGACGAGGTCCCCGGCCATCCGTACGGCCAGCAGTGCGTCCCGACCGTCCTGTGCGTGCGCGGTGACCTTCACCGTGCCGCCGATCAGGAGCAGCGAGAAGTCCGAGGTGTCGGCCTCGCGGATGGTGATCTGACCGGCCGGGTAGGCCACGCCGTGGCCGAGCTCCAGCAGGACTCGGCGATCGGCCTCGCCGACCCGGCCGAGCAGTCCGGTCGTCGGCCAGTAGGCCCCGGCCCCGCGCATCCGTGTGTTGCTCATCGGTCACTCCTCCTCCTCGTCCGGCCGAAGCCGGACAAGCCGTATTAGTAGCCGGTTTACCCGAGGACCCCTCCTCTACGTTCTGGTTAACCATCGTGTCGGCACCGGGAATTCGGTGCCGACGGCGGTTCGATCCTCGAACTGCCGGCCCTCGTCGTGATCGCGGAGGGAATGTGAATCCGAGGTACGAGTACCGAGCTCTGCTGGCGTGCGACATCGCGGGTTCCGCGGGCCGCGGTCAGCAGCGGCTGCAGGAGATCCGCGGCGTGCTGCGGTCCGCGCTGTTCGGCGCCCTCGGCGTCGCGGAGCTGGACCGGCGGGACTTCGCGTACGTGGACACCGGCGACGGCTGCCGGCTCGTCGCCCCGGCCGGGTTGCCCAAGGCCGGACTGCTGGTCCCGCTGCTGCCGGAGCTGGGCGCGCGGATCCGCGAGCACAACCGGCACGCCGGCCCGGACACCCGGCTGCGGGTACGGGCCGCCGCGCACGCGGGGGAGGTTCGGCCCGATCCGGACGGCACGGTCTCCGGCACCCCGTTCGAGGCGCTCGCCCGGCTGCTCGACTCGCCCCCGCTGCGGCATGCGCTCCTGGACGGTCCGGACGGCACCCCGGTGGCCGCGGTGCTGTCGCAGCACTACTACGAGGAGACGGTCGGGCACGGCTACGAGGGGCTCGAAGCCGGTGCCTTCACCGCGGCCGAGGTCCGGGTCAAGGAGTACGCCGCACGGGCCTGGCTCTGGTACCCGGGCAGCCCGGTCGGGCCGCACGGCGGTCCCGGCCCGGAATCCGGCTCCCGCGAGCGGCCTGCGGAAGCCGAGCCGCGGGCCGTGGAGCAACTCGTCCAAGCCACGGGGAAGGGCACGGTCTTCGCCGTCGGCCGAGGTGGCCAGCACATCCACTACAACGAACGGGGCTGAAGCGCCGATGAACCAGGAACTCGCCGAGCTGGCCGCGAGCGGAGCCACCGCTCTGGTGTCCGCGATGGGCACCGATCTGTGGAACGAGGCGAGGCGACTGATGAGCGGCGTCATCGCCCGGGCCCACGGCAGCCGCCGCAGGGAACTGTCCGTCGCGCTGGAGCGGGGGTCGACCGCCACGAGGGGAGCAGTCGACGCCGCGGCCGTGGACTTCTGGACCGAGGCCCTGCTCCAGTTGCTCGTCCGGGACCCGGCTCTCGCCCAGGACGTCATAGCTCTGGCGACGCTGCGGACCGCGCAACGGCCGGACGTCGTGGTCCAGGTCAACTCCGCCACCGGTTCCGGTGAGGTGTTCGCGGTGCAGCACGGTGACCAGCACTTCGCCTCGGGGCCGAGGTCCCGCGATCGTGAGGAGCGGCCGTGAGCGGGGGCGACGGTCGGCGGGACGGCCTGACGGACGGCTGGGTGCGGGCGGGGCTGCTCGCAGCCGTCGTCATCGGGGCCTTCGCCGAGGTCGGCACGCCGCACCGGCACTACGGCTGGCTGGTGAACGCGTTCGCCCTCGCGGCGGTGGGTGTCGTCGGCGCGGCGGCCGCACTGGGGTCCGAGGCCGCCCCCCCGCCCGCCCGGCAGCGGGACCGGCCCGAACGGGGGCCCCGGCCCGACGCGACGGCGCCGGTCTGCCGCTTCGTCGCGGCACCGGCGGTGTCGACGGCCCAGCCCGGCAGGCCCCGGCCGTTCCTGCGCGAGAGGCCGACCGACCTGAGCGTGCCCCGCTTCGGCGAAGGCGCGCGGGCACAGGGCTACCCCTGGCTGCTGCCGGAGCGCACGGTGCAGAACGGCATCGCCGCCGACGAAGCCAGGGTCGGTGCCCTCACCATCCGCGCCGCCTCCGTCGTCGGGCCCGGCCACCGCTGCGGCCAGCCCGCCGAGCCGCGACAGGACTCCTACCGGATCGGGCGGAGCCCGGACAGCCGGTACGCGATCGTGGCCGTGGCCGACGGCCTGTCCAGCGCTGCCTGGTCCGACATCGGGGCCACCGCGGCCTCCAGCCAGGCCGTCACCCTGCTGCGCGAGCAGATCGAGGCGGTCGGCTTCGACCGGCTCGACGTCAAGGCGCTGTACGGGCGGGTCGCTGAATCGATCGCCGCGCACGCGGCCGGACGCGGCGTCGGCACCTCGCACCTGGCGACCGTGCTGATCACCGCGGTGATCGCCGAGCCGGACGCGAACGGCGTGGCGCGGGCATGGGTCGGCTGGCTCGGTGACAGTTCGGCCTGGACACTCGACCCGCGCGTCCCGCTGTGGCAGTTCTCCGCCGGCGAAGCCAAGGACCGTGCGGCCGTGGTGGTTTCGAACGAGGTCGCCGGCCGACTGCCGGACACGCCGCACCTGGCCGTGGACGGTTACGTCACCCTGGCGGCCGGTGCCGCCCTCGCCCTGGTCACGGACGGGATCGGCGACGCGTGGGCGGACCGGGCGGGCAACGTCAACGAGTACTTCGCGAACGCCTGGCGCTCGCCGGTCCCGGCCACCCGGTTCACCGCCGACGTCGGCTTCGACGCACCGCAGTGCCTCGACGACCGCACCGCCGTCGTGGTGTGGAACGGCAGCGGGACATGACCGACTCCGATCCCGTCGCCGGCGGCGGAGCCCCGGCGGTGGACCCGCGGGGCTGGGCGTTGCCGAGGACCGTGGGCCTCGGCGATCTCGGACCGCTCGCCGAGCCGATCTCCGAACACAACGGCCAGGCCGTCGCCGTACGGCCGCTGACGGACCATCCGGGCTGGCTGGCCAAGCTCTACCGGCCCGGCCCGCACCAGGAGGACGGCCACCGGATCGACCTGCTGATCTCCGCTCCGGACACGCTGCCGGAGGCGGAGCGGGCGAGCTTGTACGCCGGGACGTGCTGGCCCGCGGCCCGGATCCGCGAGCCGGGGAACCCGGCCGTCGGGTGCGTGATCCCGATGGCGCCCGAGCAGTACCGTTCCGAGCTGCGGCGTGGCAAGTTCAGCGAGCGCCGGTTCCTGGAGATCGACTGGCTGGCGAAGTCCGACGAGTCGATCCGGCGCGTCGGCCTGCCGTGCCCCGGCTTCGAGGGCCGACTGGCTGCCTGCCGCCGGCTGACGGAGCTCGCCGCGATCCTGGAGGGCCTGGGCCTGGTCTACTCGGACTGGTCGTTCTCCAACGCCTTCTGGAGCCCGGAGGGCCGTTCCGTCTACCTGATCGACGTCGACGGCTGCCAGCCGAAGAAGATGCCCGACATCCACCAGCCGAACTGGGCCGACCCGCTCACGCCGCCGGGCTCCGACGCGGACCAGTACACCGACCGCTACCGGCTCGCCCTGCTCGTCGCCAAGTGCCTGACCGGCCGGCGCGACGCGAGCACCTTCCACGGCGTCGCCGCGTCCCACTGGCTGAACCAGCCCGCCGTCTCCGAGGTCCTGCTGGACATGCTGCTCGCGACCGACCGGGAGCGACGGCCCGCGGCCGCCCAGTTGAACCAGGCGCTGAACAACGGGCCCTACCTCAGGGCCGTGCCGCGTCCGACACGTACGCCGCTGCCCCAACTGCCCCCGAAGCAGCCGACGGTGGTGCTTCCGCAGCCCTCGCCGAACGCGAACCCGAAGCCCCCCGCCGTCACCCCCGTCAGCACGGTCGAGGAGAAGCAGAAGCCCGAGACCGGCTCGTCCACCAAGTGGCTCTGGGTGCTCGCCTTCGTCGTGATCCTGGTCATCGTCATCGTCATCGCCTCCAACCACTAGCTCAGAGGTGCACACAATGTCACTCTGCCTGCCCACCTACGTGGTGATCGACGCCTCCTCGTCGATGAAGCCGCACGAGGCAGTGCTCAACGCGACCCTCTCGCGTCTGCACTACAACCTGGCGACGAATCCGCGCGTCTCGGAGTTCGCCAGGGTCAGCGTGGTCGCCTTCTCCACCGACGTGCACGTGGTGATCCCGATGTCGGACATGGAGCAGGTCCCGAGCATGCCCGAAGTGATCTGCGGCGGGGGCACCGAGTACGGCAAGGCCTTCGACCAGTTGCGGCAGAGCATCGAACAGGACGTCAGCAGCCTGCGGGCGCAGCAGTACAGCGTGCTGCGGCCGGCGATCTTCTTCCTGACCGACGGCGCCCCGACCGACGCGAGGTGGCAGGACTCCTTCCGCGCGCTGGTGGACCGGAACTGGCCGCGCCACCCGCACGTGATCGCCTACGGCTTCGGCGCCGCCAGGCGCGACGTGCTGAAGGAGGTGGCGACCAAGGCGCTGTTCATCGCCGACGGTTCGGACACCGAGTCGGCGCTGAGCGGGGCGATCACCAGCCTGCTCAACACCCTGATCGCCTCCTCGCAAACCGGTCAGATGCACATCGCCACGGACGTCAAGGGCTTCGAGTACGTGCAGGTCGCCCAGGAATACGTGGACTGAGTGTGGACACCGACCCGCGTACCGCGGCGCCCCGGGCGCTGAGGGCCTCCGCCGGGCTGTCCGTGCTGGCCGCGGTGCTGCTCGCCTGCGGCGGCGTGGTCGAGGTGGCGGGCCATCTCGGCGGCCCCTCGACGAACGGGGGCGGAGGCGGCTCGTACCCGGCGACGCCGGTGCCGGTACAACCGACCCCGACCCCGACCCCGACCCGGACCCGGACCCCTGAGGTCTCCTCGCCCGCCGCGGCGCCGTCGCCGAGTTACTCGCCCTCGGCCTCACCCACCCAGTTGCCCGAGCCGACGACCGCCCCCACCACCCCCACCACATCGGCGTCTCCTTCGGAGCACCCTCCAGGGAAAGGGGCGTCCCGGACGAAGGCTCCTGTGACGAGGAACGCCGCCCCGTAGCTGCGATACCGGCGCGGCCACGGAGGGGCCGAGCAGCACGGGCAGCCGGTGGGCGGGCCGGGGAGTGGGGCGGGGGGTGCCGCTGATGGTGCCGCTGATGGTGGCGCCGTCACCCGAACGCAGTCGCTTCGGGTCCTCGCGCGGCCCCGGAGTCGCCCGGAAGGCGGCTCCGGGGCGCCTCCTCAAGGCGGACCTGCCGTGGCGTCGGCGGTGCCGGGGCGTCATTCCGGTGGTTTCCGCGGGGCTCGACGCGGGGTCTCGCCTCTCGCCGCGCGGGGGTGGGGAAAACCACCCGCCCGGCAGCCGGCCCAACACTGGGGGTCCTGCGAGGGGCGGGAGGTAGGACCCGTCGTCGTGCCC
>NZ_JBHXTQ010000102.1:7648-27018 GCF_042677305.1 Kitasatospora sp. NPDC127121
CTACAGGGAGTAGTCCATGAAAGACACAGCGTGATCTTGATGGATCGTCACCCGGGTAGGCCTCGGCGGGCGGGGTCGGCGGCCCGGGCGGGGGTCCTCGGGGAGGGGCGCGGGGGACGGGGGCTCGCGCCGAAGCCGTCGTCGCGGGGGCCTGCGGTCGACCGGTGGGCGGCGGCGCTCGGTGCGCGGGGGTGGCTGTTTCGAGACGCCGGACGAACGGCACTTGACGGTGGGTCAGTCGAGGAGTCGACCGGGCGGATCCTCGCCCGACCCGGCTCGTCGGGGGGCCGGGCGGGAGGGCCGGAACCGGCTGTCGAGGCGTGGGTCGGGCGGTCCTGTCGGGGGGCCCTTTGCATGCCGAGGACCGTTCGCGGTTGCCGTCCAGAAGCTGCGAGCCGGGGCGTCAGGCGGATACTGGAGATGTGAGAACGGCTCTGGCAGGCACATCCCTGACGTGCCCGCCGCTTAGGGCTGTCTCACGGCAACGGCAGTCTCTGTCGTGCTCCCCGGGTCCGCGCCGTCGGCGTCGGCCGTGGACGTGCGGCGTGCCAATGCAAGGGAAGAAATGGAGTCGTGATGAGTTACTTCAACCGCAGGGACCGCGGTCGCGGACGTGAACGTGACCGTCGCCGCCGTCGCCACGGCCGCCGTCGTCGGTTTGGCTTCTGGTGACAGATAAGGGCGGTCCGGGCTGTGCTTAACAGCCCGGCATGACACCCATCCCTGGGGCCGGCGGTATCACCGCCGGCCCCTCATCCTGAGTGGGGTTCCTCCATGCACGGTGCGACGCCCATGGGGGGTCCGGAGGACCGGGCAGCCGACCGGGCCATCGACCAGGGGCCGGTGGCGGACTCGCCCGTCATCTCGCTGCGTGAGCTGTTCCGGCGGTTCTGGCCGTGGGTCCGACCGGACGTGCGCTGGCTGCCGCTGAGCGCGGTGCTGCTCGTTCTCGGCGCCTTCGGCGAGGTCGTCTCGGTCTGGATGTTCAAGGACCTGATCGACGAAGTCCTGGTGCCGCGGCACTTCGCCGAGTTCTGGCCGCTCGGTGGCACGATGCTCGCCGCGGCCGCGGCGGCGGCGCTGTTCACCTTCGCGGGCACCTACACCGGCACCTGGATCGCCGAGCGCTACCTGCTCCGGCTCCGGACCGGCACACTGGCCCATCTGCACACCCTGCCGCCCGACACCTTGGAGACCCGCTGGCGCGGCGACCTGGTGGCCCGGATGACCGCCGACATCGCGACGATCGAGCAGATGGTCGCGACCGGCCTGGTCGAGGGCGCGGTGGCCTCGACCAGCCTGGTGCTGTTCGCCGGCGCGGCGTTCTACCTGAGCTGGCCCCTCACCTTGGCGGCGCTGATCGTCGCGCCGCTGTTCATCTTCACCACCGGCTTCTTCGGGCGCCGCATCCGCATCCGGGAGCGGCAGGTCCAGCGCCGCGCCGGCGGCGTGACCGCGCTGCTGGAGGAGACGCTGCGCAACGTGGTGGTCACCCGCACCTGCGGCCAGGAGGAGCGCGAGGTCGAGCGGGTGCACCGCGAGGGAAAGGCCCTGCTGGACGCCGAGCTCTCCGCCGCCCGGATGTCCGACCTCTACCAGCCCCTCCTCAACGTTCTCCAGATGCTCGCGGGGCTGGTCGTGGTGGGCGTCGGCGCGCTCCAGGTGATCCGCGGCGAGCTGAGCCTGGGTGGTCTGCTCGCCTTCGCCGCCTTCATGGCGCAGCTGTTCGAGCCGATCCAGCAGCTCGCCGGGCTCGTCCCGCTCGCGGGCGCGGCCTGTGCCTCGGGCGAACGCCTGCTGGAGATCCACGACCTGTCCAGTCCGGTCCGGGAGAGCCCCGCCGCGCGGGACGCCGGCGCGGTCCGCGGCCGGGTCTCCTTCGAGGGCGTCCATGTCGCCTACCCCGGCAGTTACGACGCCCCGGTGCTGTCCGACGTCAGCTTCGACGTCAGCCCCGGCAAGGTTCTGGCCGTCATCGGCCCCAGCGGCAGCGGCAAGTCCACGCTCGCCAAGCTCCTGGTCCGCTTCCTGGACCCGCAGGCCGGTACCGTCCGCCTCGACGGCGCCGACATCCAGGACCTGACCATCGCCTCGCTGCGCGGGGCGATGAGCTTCCTGCCCCAGCAGGCGCAGCTCTTCCACGCGACCATCCGGGACAACATCGCCTACGGCAGGCCCGACGCCCCGCAGGAGGAGATCGAACGCGCCGCCCGCAGCGCCGGCGCCCACGGCTTCATCACCGCGCTGCCGCAGGGCTACGGCACGGTCATCGGCGACGAGGGCTTCCAGCTCTCCGGCGGGCAGGCCCAGCGCGTCGCCATCGCCCGGGCCTTCCTGCGCGGCGCGCCGGTCCTCGTCCTGGACGAACCCACCACCGGCCTGGACCCGAAGACCGTCCAGCAGCTGATCCCCCCGCTGCGCCGCCTGATGGCGGGCCGCACCACGATCCTGATCACCCACGACCCGGCCTTCCTCCCGCTGGCCGACCACGTCCTCACCCTCCAGCCGCCGGACGCTCCGCGCCCCCGCTTCGCGGAATCGGCCGCCGGGCGCCCGGAGGCCGTCGCGGTGAACGTGTCCGAGGCGGGGCTTCCCGGTGAGCGGGACCACGGGCCCGGGTGACCTTCGCCCCCACCCGAACGGCCGGGATCCGCAGGCTGCGGACCCCGGCCGTTCGAGTGCGTGCGGTCAGGAGACGACGATGGTGGTCCGCAGGTAGTAGACGAACGGCGGGCAGGCCGAGCCGCGGTCCGGGAAGGCGCAGCGCCAGATCCAGGTGATGTCGCTCGTCCCGGCGGCGGCCGCGTTGAAGGTCGCGTGCGCGGTGTTGTCGGGGTCGGTGCTGCCGGAGGTCTGCGGCAGCACCGAGGGCGCGGTCGTCGCCGGGACGGAGGACAGCCAGGTGACGGTGCTGTCGCGGTAGGGAGGCAGGTTGATCTGGACCACGTCACCCGGGTGGACCTGCACGGTCTGGCCGTTGGAGGCGGCGCCGAGGACCACGACGTCGTTCAGGGCCGGCCGTGCCGGGGCCGCTGCGGCGGCGGTGACGGTGCCGGCGGTCAGGGCGAGGACGGCGGCGGGGGCTGTCAACAGCCTCAGGATCTTCATGGCACTCCCGGTACTCGAAGGTTCACGGAAACGGAGGTTCGCGTGGAACGGCGGTGCAGGGTGCGGAGGTTCCGGCCTCCCGTCTATCCGGTGCGGGCGGCCCGGCCGATGGCGCGGAGCCGCCCGGGAGGGAAACCTCCGGCCAAGGATGTCCACATCTGCCGCCTCCGGCAAGGCGCGTGACGATCCGTCAGGAACTCGTTACTCCGAGCCGCCGAGGCACCGGCCCTCGGGCCGTCAGTCCCGGCGGCGGGCCGCCATCCAGACGTAGACCAGGATCCCGGCGAACAGGAACAGCACGCCCTGATAGACGGCCGCGTAACCGGCGCCGGCCACCAGCCACAGGGAGAAGCCGAAGGCGCCCAGGCCCAGCACCGCGTCCCGGGCGAGCCGGCCCCCGGAGACCTTGTCGGGCATGCCGCGCACCAGCCAGTACAGCTGCGCGGCGGTGGAGAGCAGGTACGGGACGGTCGCGGTGAAGGTGGTGACCAGCACCAGGATGTTGAACGCGCCCTTGGCGCCGGTGGCGAAGTTGAGGATGGTCAGCACCGAGGCCAGCGCGACGCTGGTCACGACGCCGAACACCGGGACGCCGCGCCGCTCCTTGGCGAAGGCGGCCGGGAACAGCCCGTCCTTGGCGGCCGCGTACGGCGCCTGGGCGGCCAGCAGCGTCCAGCCGTTGAGCGCGCCGGTCATCGAGACGAGCGCGGCGACGGCGATGGCCGTGCCGCCCCACGTGCCGCCGAACATGGCGTCCACGGCGTCCGAGAACGGCGCGGTGGAGTGGATCAGCCGGTCGTGGGCGACGGTGCCGAAGACCGCGAGCGTGCCCAGCAGGTAGACCACCGCCGCACCGGCCGTGCCGAGCACGCTGGCCCGCCCGACGTTGCGCTCCGGATCGCGGACCTGGCCGGCGCTCATCGCGGCCGACTCCACGCCCAGGTAGCTGAAGAGCAGGATGGCCGCGGCCGCCGTCATCCCGCCGGCCCAGCCGTGCCCGGTGGCGTCGAAGGGGCCCAGGTTGCGCGCGTCGAAGAAGCCCAGACCGCCCACCGAGACCAGCAGCAGCGGGATGAACTTGAGGACGGTGGAGACGAGTTGGACGGCGCCGACGTAGCGGGTGCCGGCCAGGTTCGCCAGCGCGGGCAGCCACTGGAAGGCCATCGCGGCGGCGATGCTGAGCCCGATGGAGTGGCCGACGGGCAGCAGCACGTCGAGATAGCCGACGGCGGCGACCGCGAGCGCGGCGTTGCTGACCCAGGTGGTGATCCAGTACGACCAGGCCGACAGGAACCCGGCGAAGTCCCCGAAGGCCTCCCGGGCGTAGATGTAGGGCCCGCCGGTGCGCGGGTTGCGGCGCGCGAGCTGCCCGAAGACGAGCGCGAGGGCGATCGCGCCCACGGTCAGGACGACGAAGGAGACCAGGCTGACCGTCCCGTAGGGGGCCACGGCGGCGGGGATCATGAAGATGCCGCCGCCGATGATGTTGCCCATCACCAGGGCGGTGGCGGTCGGCAGGCCGAAGCGGCCGCCCTTGCGGGGTGTCGCGGTGACCGCTTCCGGCGTCTGCGGCGGGCTCGGTCGGGTCGCCTGCCGGGGTGCGGCCGGGCTGGTCTGCATGAGGGTGGTGCGCCTTTCGTGGTCCTGCTCGTGCTCGGTGGAGCCACCGTTCATGCTCGAACCGGGTGGCGCTCTGTACCAAATCGATGGGATTTGTTCAGTCGGCCTGGCATGTCACCGCAAGACTTGCGGTCCCGCGCCGGTCGGACGGGCACTCGTCCTGTGCCGCTCCGGCGGGCACTCGTCCTGCGCCGGTCGGACGGGCGCTCGTCCAGTGCCGGTCCGGCGCGGCCGTTCGGCGTGCGGCCGGGTGTCCGAGGGCGTTCACCCGGGGGAGGGATGTCGTCACCCGGATGCCTCAGCCGGGTTGCGGCGTGCCGCGGCGCGTGCGCGTTCGTGTGCAAACGTTGGCCCGGCGCCTCCCCGTGGGGCGTCGCCCAGCCTGCGGGCGGTCGACGTGGCCGGTCGGGGGCGCGGGTCAGAGGACCAGAGACGAACTAGGGGACAGTAGATGTCGCTTCGTGGGAAGATCCGCAAGCTCGCGGTGATCGTGGCCGTGACGGGTGCCGCCGTGGTGGCCGTGCCGACCTCGGCCATGGCGTTCGGCCACACGCCGGTGCCGTCCTCCGGGCAGGGCCTGGAGTCCGGTTCGGCGGGTGTCGGCCTGTTCGGCCCGCACGCCAACTGGTTCAACTACCACGAGCACAGCGAGGGCTGATCCGTCCGAGCTCGGAGCCCGGGGGCCGCTGTGGGCCTCCGGGCTCACGGCTGTCCGCGCGGCGAGGCGCGGTGCGGTGCCGTGCGGCGCGCTGCCGGACCGGTCGGGCGGGCCGGTCGGGACGGCGGCCCGAGCAGGTCAGGACGGTCGGGCGGGGGCGGCGGCCCGCTCGCGCAGTTCCTTCAGTACGGCGATGTCCATCGTGTGGCCGGTGCCGTCCCCGCCGTGCTTGCGGTCCGGGGTCTCCACCAGTAGCGGGACACCGGCCGTCTCCGGGTGCTCGAACAGCTCGCGGAACGGTTCCGCGCCGATCATCCCGGCGCCGATGTTGGCGTGCCGGTCCTTGCGCGCGCCGACGACGTCCTCGGAGTCGTTGGCGTGGATCAGCCGCAGCCGGCCCGGCCCGGCCGCCGACGCCAGGGCGTCCAGCGCGGCCGTCACCCCGCCCGGTACGGCCAGGTCGTGCCCGGCGGCGAAGGCGTGGCAGGTGTCCAGGCAGACGCCGACCTTCGGGTGCCCGTCCAGCGCCTCGACGTACTCGGCGAGCTCCTCCAGCCGGGAGCAGAGCGAGCTGCCCTGGCCAGCCGTCGGCTCCAGCAGCAGCCAGGGCGCGTCCTCGCCGAGGGCGTCCAGTTCGTCCAGCAGCGGCCGCACGTCGGCCCGGACCTGTGCCATCGCCTCGGCCCGCCGGGAGCCGCCGCCGGGCGCCGTGCCGACCGCCGAGCCGGTGTGCAGGACGACGCCCAGTGCGCCGATCGCGTGGCCGCGGCGCAGCGAGTGCCGCAGCGAGTCGGCCGAGCGCTCGCGGGTGGCCGGGTTGTCCGAGCCGAAGTTGATCAGGTACGGCGCGTGCACCCAGGCGGGGAGTCCCTGCTCGGCGCAGGCCGCCCGGAACTCCTCGTCCTGCGCGGGGTTGCCCGGCGGAGTGGCCCAGCCGCGCGGGTTGGCCACGAACACCTGCACGGTCTCGGCGCCGACCCGGCGCGCGTACGCCAGCCCCGTGCCGGCCAGCCCGCGGGCGGCCACCGGGACGTGGGCGCCGACCGGGTTGCGGAGGGTGCCGAGGGGCGCTGCGGGTGCGGTGGTCATGGCCCCGAGGATGTCACGCCGCCGGCCGGCGGTGGCACGCGGCCCGGCCGGCGGTGCCGGGGGTGGTGCCGGGGTCGGTCCGGTGGCGTGCCGTGCGGCGCGGCTCGGAGCGCGCCGCGCCGCACGCGCCACGCCGGGCCGTCCCACCACCGGCCGACGCCCCGTCAGTCCCGCAGCCCAGCCCTGGTGGCGGGCCCACCCGGCGGCCCATAGCGTCGAGTCGGCCGCACCCACCGGCCGTCACTGCCCAAGCACACCGTGTAAGAACAGACACCGCGTACCTAGCGCGCCGCCCGGCAGGCTCCGGCCGCACACCGGCGAGCGCGCCGGAAAGAACAGGTCACCACTCATGCCCACGCGACGGGTCCACCACTTCGCCGCGGCCACCGCCGCCGCCACCGCCCTGACCACCGTCCTCGCCACCCTGGCCGCCGCGCCCGCGGCCCACGCCGCCGACGGCCTGCACGTCGTCCAGCCGGGCGAATCGATTCAGCAGGCCGTCGACGCCGCCCTCCCCGGCGACACTGTCCAACTGCTCGCCGGCACCTACCCCGGCAGCGTCCGCATCACCACCCCGGGCCTCACCCTGCGCGGCGCTGGCGCGGACAGCGTGATCACCCCCGGGGACGGCACCGAGAACGCCTGCGCTACCGCCGGACACGGCCTCTGCGTGGACGGCACCGAGGCGGCCCCGCTGTCTGACGTCACCATCGAGACCCTCGCCGTCACCGGCTTCCGCAAGAACGGCATCGACGCCAGCGGCACCACCGGCCTGACCGTGCGCGACACCTACGTCCACGACAACGCCCAGCAGGGCATCAGCCAGGAGATCTCCACCCGGGCCCGGATCGTCGGCAACCGCGCGACCCGCAACGGCCAGTCCGGTGTCTTCCTCGCCAACTACGCCTACCGCGAGGGCGGCGCGCCCGACACCGGGGGCACCGTCGTGGAGGGCAACGAGCTGACCGAGAACCGGGTCGGCGTCACCGTCCGCCGACTGCGCGGGCTGGCCGTCCAGGACAACGAGCTCCGCGGCAACTGCGCCGGCGTCTTCGTGGTCGGCGACGAGGGCGTGCCCCGGGCCGGGGACCTCGACGTGCGGCGCAACCGGGTCGTCGCCAACAACATGTTCTGCCCGGCCAACCCGCGGCTGGGCGCCATCCAGGGCGCGGGCATCGTGCTCACCGGGGTCGAGGACACCCGGGTCACCGACAACGAGGTCCACGACAACGTCGGCAGCTCGGACTTCTCCGGCGGGATCGTCCTCTTCAAGAGCGCCGTCGGCGTCCCCAACGCCCGCAACACCGTCGCCGACAACCACCTGAGCGGCAACAGCCCGGCCGACATCGCCGACCGCGACACCGGCGAGAACGCGTTCGCCCGCAACACCTGCGCGCGGTCCGATCCGTCCGGCCGCTGCTGAACCGCGGCACCCGCACCCGGTACGACCCGCACCTGGTACGAACCGCTCCCGGCACGCGCCCCCGGCACCCCCGCCCCCGTCGACAAGGAAGACCTCCCATGACCATCGCACCGCCCCCCACTCCCCAGGCCGCGATGCGCCTGCGCGAGCTCGTCTTCGGCGCCGCCTGCGCCGCCGCCGTCCGCGCGGCCGCCCGGCTCGGCGTCGCCGACGTGCTCGGCGACACCCCGACCAGCGTCACCGAACTCGCCGCCGCCCTCGACACCGAGCCCCTGCCGCTGTGCCGCCTGCTGCGCGCGCTCACCTGCTACGGCATCTTCTCCGAGACCTCCGACGACCGCTTCGAGCACACCGAGATGTCCCGCCTGCTGCGCGAGGACGCCCCCAACTCGCTGCGCTACATCTCCCTCTGGTGCACCGAGCCGTGGACCTGGGAGGCCTGGCCCAAGCTGGACGAGGCGGTCCGCTCCGGCCGCAACGTCTTCCCCGAGCTGTTCGGCAAGGAGTTCTTCGACTACCTGCACAGCGACGCGGGCGACTCCGCGAAGGTCTTCGACAAGGCGATGACCGCCTCCAGCCGGCAGTCCGCCCACGACCTCGCCGAGTACCTGGACCTCACCGGCGTCGACTCGGTGGCGGACATCGGCGGCGGCCAGGGGCACGTGCTGGCCAGCCTGCTGGAGAAGCACCCGGCGCTGCACGGCACCCTGCTCGACCTGCCCAAGGTGGTCGCCGGCGCCGAACCCCGGCTCCAGGACGGCGGCGCCTTCTCGGCCCGCGCCCGGCTGGTGCCCGGTGACTGCCGGGTGGAGATCCCGGTCCGCGCCGACCTCTACATCATCAAGAACATCCTGGAGTGGGACGACGAGAGCACCCGCCGCACCCTCGCCAACGTGGTCGCCGCGGCCCGGCCCGGCGCCCGCGTCGTGGTGGTGGAGAACCTGGTCGACGACAGCCCGTCGATGCGCTTCACCACCGCGATGGACCTGATGCTGCTGCTCAACGTCGGCGGGGCCAAGCACTCCAAGGAGAGCATGGTGCGGCTGATGGAGGACGCCGGACTGGACGTCGCGGACGTCCACCCGGTCAACCCCTACCTGCACGCCTTCGAGGCCACCGTGCGCGGCTGAGCACCGGCCCGCACGCGAACGACCGCCGTCCCCCGGAAGTTGGGGGCGGCGGTCGTTCGCGTTGCCGGTCAGGCCGGGTGCGAGGAATCCAGGTGCGCGAAGACCACCACGTTGTCCGAGTAGTCCTTCTGGCCCTTGTCGTACGTACCGCCGCAGGTGATCAGCCGCAGCTGGGCGTCGGGCGTCTGGCCGTACACCTTGTCGTCCGGGAAGGCGTTCTTGGGGAAGGCCTCCACCGAGTCCACCGAGAACACCGCGACCGTGCCGTCCGCGCGCCCCACCTCGATCTGCTGGTCCGGTTGCAGCTGGCTCAGCATCACGAACACCGCCGGGCCCGTGGTGGTGTCCACGTGCCCGGCGACCACCGAGCTGCCGAGCTCGCCCGGGGAGACGCCGTCCCGGTACCAGCCGACCAGGTTGTCGTCGTCCGGCGGCGGCGCGGTGAGCTGGCCCTCCGGATCGAGCGTCAGCTCGGTGAACGGGGCGTCGACGCCGATCTGCGGGATCCGCAGCCGGGTCGGGTTGGCGCGGCCCAGCGACGGTGGCGCAGGGGCCGGGTCCTGGGTGGCCTCCGCGGGGGCCTCCGCGGTGGCCTCCGCGGGGGCGTCCGTGGGGGCGTCCGCGGGGGTGGTGGCCGGTGGGGACGGGCGGGGGGTGGCCGGCGCGACGATCGCCGGGGGACGGGTCATGCGGGACGCCGAGTTGGCTCGCGGCGTGGTGTCGACCGAGTTGTACATCAGCAGCAGACCGACCGCCGCCGCACCGATGCCGGTGCGCAGCAGTCGGGACATTCCAGGGACGGGACCGCCCATCGCTCCTCTTTCTCCATTCCCATGCGCAGCCGGGCCGGTGACGGCCCGAAAAGGTCCAGAAGGTCCAAAACGACCCGCCGCCCCCGTGCGCGCCGCCCTGGTGGGGAGGCGCGTGGGGGCGGCGTCAGATGCCGGACGTCAGATGGTGGCGCCGGTGTTGCGGCGGTTGCGGCGCAGCGCGTACGCGCCGGCCCCGAGGCCGCCGATCAGGAGGACGGCGCCGGAGGCGAGGCCGCCACCGGACAGCGTGGTGCCGGTCTCGACCATCGCCAGGCCGCCACCGCCGGCGTGCACGCCGCCGTGCGGGCCCTTGCGGCCGTGCTCGCCACCACGGCCGTGCTCGCCGCCGCGGCCCTCGCCGCCCTTGTCGCCGCCGCGGCCCTCGCCGCCCTTGTCGTCGCCACGGCCTTCGCCGCGACCGTGCTCGTCGCCACGGCCCTCGCCACGGCCGTGCTCGTCGCCACGGCCTTCGCCGCGGCCGTGCTCGTCGCCGCGACCCTCGCCACGGCCGTGCTCGTCGCCACGGCCTTCGCCGCGGCCGTGCTCGTCGCCGCGACCCTCGCCGCGGCCGTGCTCGTCGCCCCGGTCGTCGCCGCGACCGTGCTCGTCGCCGCGGTCGGACTGGTCCTGCGAGGTGAGGCTCTTCGCCTGGTCGGCGGAGCCGTCGGCGAAGGCCATGGGGGTGCCGACGGTGAGAACGGCGGCGACAGCCGCCCCGGCGAGCAGAGTGCGTGCAGAACGCATGAGGTTGATCCTTCCGATACACAGGCCCGCGATCGCCGGCACGGCGCCGGACAAGGGAATTCGTGGGAACTGCGTCTGATTCACCGTCAACCACCGCGACGTCCGCCGCCACCGGAGAGTGGCGACTTGGGTACGGACTGTGCTCGATTCGAGTGGAGTCCCGGCCCGGTTCACCCGGGCGCCCCAGTGAGACGGGTGAAAAGGATTCGCGGCGGTCCGGGCCGAGTCGGTCCTGTGCTGACGGCGTGTCGGTCCGTCCCGAAGGCGCTGACGCCGCGTCGGGCGGGTCCGGGACGATGCTGACGCCGCGTCGGGCAGGCCCGGGAAGGCGCTGACGCCGCGTCGGGCGGCTCGGATGGTGCTGACGTGCCGTCGGGCGGGCGTGGGTGGCACTGACGCCGCGTCGGGCGGGCGTGGGTGGCACTGACGCCACGTCCGATCGGGCCGGACGCACACGTGGGCCCGCCCCCGGCGGATGGCCGGGGGCGGGCCCAGGACGAGCGGGACGGGTGGGACGGGGTCAGCGGTCCCAGCGGTAGAACTCGTGCGCCATGGCGTCCTTCGGCTCGCGCCAGGTGGCCGGGTCGTAGGCCTGGACGAAGGCGGTCAGCTGGTCACTGACGGACCGGAACTCCGGGTGGCCGATGACCTTGGCGACGGCCGGGCCCGGCGGGCGGTCGGCCTCGATGAGGTGCAGGTAGACGTCGCCGAACTGGAACAGGCTGCGGCCGGTGACGCCGATCAGGTGCGGCAGTTCACCCTGGTCGGACGTGGCGAACACCTCGGCGATGTCCGGTGCCGCCTCCGGCTTCATCCGGGCGACGATCAGGGCGCGGTGCATCCCGGTCACCGCTCCGCCGCCCGCTTCTCGACCTTCTCGCGGATCAGCTCCAGCTGGATCCGGGAGTTGCGGTTGATGTGGTTGACCATGCCGTGGTCGTCGACCGGGGCAGTGGGCTTCATCGCGAAGTCCTGGATCCAGCGCATCCTCGTCCCGGCCGGGACCTCCGCGTACTCCCAGCGGATGTCCATGAACTCGAACGGGCCGGGCTCGACCCGGCGGGCGCGCACCGCGAGCGAGGACTTGTCGGTGGTGCGCTCGGAGACCCAGCTCCACACCTGGCCGTTCTCGTCCGGGTGCATGGTGAGCCGGAAGCGGACGCTGTCGCCGTCGCGCTCCAGCACCTCCACCGAGGCGTACTCGCTGAAGAGGTCCGGCCAGTTCTCCAGGTCGTTGGTGATCTCCCAGACCAGGTCGAGGGGGGCGGCGATGACGATCTCGTTGTCGGTGTGTCCGGGCATCTCAGGCACCAGCTTTCGGGGAGAGGAGGGAGGTGTTGACGAGCTCCAGGAACTCGGCCGGGGTCTTGGCGGACTCGGCGCCCGAGGTGACCTTGAGGCCGTGCCGGTTCTCCAGTTCGCCGACGACGCCGAGCAGGCCGAGCGAGTCGACGCCGAACTCGTCGAACTGCGCGCCCGGGCGCTCCAGGTGGAGCGGGTCGACGGTGACGCCGGCCCGGGCCTGGATCAGGGCGGCCAGCTCGGGATAGCTGAGGGTGTTGCTCACGGGGTGTCCCTTCGGTGGAATTGCGGGTGCGGTCTCAGGGCCGGTCTCCGCACCGGAGCACCAGCGCGGAGTTGGAACCCATCAGCCCGCGGCTGAGCACCAGTGCGGTGCGCAGTTCGGCCGGACGGGCGCGGCCGGTCACCAGGGCGAGGTCGTGGCTGACCTCGGTGACGTTCGGGGTGGGCGGCAGCACGCCGTCCTCCATGGCCAGGACGGCGGCCGCCACGTCCAGCAGCGGCGCGCCGCAGTAGGCCCGTCCGGTGCCGGACTTGGGGGCGGTGACCGGGACGCGTTCGGCCGCCGGGCCGAGCGCGTCGGCCAGTGCGAGCGCCTCGGCCCGGTCGGCGGCCGGGACGCCGAGCGCGTCCGCGAAGACCACGTCGATCTCCTCGGGCGCGATCCTGGCCTCGTCCAGCGCGATGCGGATCGCGGCGGCCAGCCCCTCGCGGGACTCCTCCCAGCGGGAGGCCCCGGTGAAGGTGGAGCCGTGCCCGGCCAGGTGGGCCCGGACGGCGGCACCGCGCCGCCGGGCCGCCTGCTCGTCCTCCAGCAGCAGCATCGCGCCGCCCTCGGCGGGGGCGAAGCCGCAGGCCTGCGCGGTGAACGGCAGATAGGCCCGGTCGGGCTGCCCGGCGAGGCTGACCTCCGGGTAGCCGAGCTGGCAGACCATCGAGTACGGCGCCAGCGGTGCCTCGGCGGCGCCGGCCACCACCGCGTCGGTGCCGCGCTCGATCGTGCGGGCCGCGTGCGCGAGCGCGTCCAGGCCGCCGGCCTCGTCGCTGGCGACCACCCCGCACGGGCCCTTGTAGCCGCCGCGGATCGAGATCTGGCCGGTGCTGGCCGCGTAGAACCAGGCGATGGACTGGTACGGGCCGACGAACTGCGGCCCCTGGCCCCAGAGCTGCTGGAGCTCGCGCTGGCCGAACTCGCCGCCGCCGGAGCCGGCCGCGGTCACCACCCCGACCGCGAAGGGATGTTCGGGGTCGGGGTGGAACCCGGCGTCCGCCACCGCCAGGTCGGCGGCGGCCATCGCGTAGTGCGTGAACCGGTCGGTCTGCACCAGGTACCGGCTGTCGATCGCGGCCCGCGGGTCGAAGTCCCGCACCTGGCCGGCGACGCGCAGCGGCAGCCCGTCGCAGCCCTCGCGGGTGATCCGGTCGAGGACGCTCACGCCCTGCCTGGTGGCCTTCCAGAAGGCGTCGGCCCCAACGCCGTTCGGCGCCACCACGCCGAGGCCGGTGACCACCGCCCGGCGGCCCTGCTGACGTGACGTCATGACACTCACCCCGTTCTGTTGAGCACGACGGCGGACTGGAATCCGCCGAATCCGCTGCCGACCGAGAGGATGTGGCTCAGCGGCAGCTCGCGCGCGGTGCGCGGCACGTAGTCGAGGTCGCACTCCGGGTCGGGAGTCTCGTAGTTGGCGGTCGGCGGCACCACGCCGTGGGCCAGCGCCAGGGTGCAGGCGACCACCTCGATGGCGCCGATCGCGCCGAGCGAGTGCCCGACCATCGACTTGATGGAGCTCATCGGCGTCCGGTAGGCGTGGGCGCCGAGCGAGCGCTTGACGGCGGCGGTCTCGTGCCGGTCGTTCTGCTTGGTGCCCGAACCGTGCGCGTTGACGTAGCCGACGTCGGTGCGGTCCACCCGGGCGTGGGCGAGCGCGTCGTCGATCGCCCGGGACATCTCCAGCCCCTCCTGGGTGAGGCCGGTCATGTGGTAGGCGTTGCCGAAGGTGGCGAAGCCGCCGAGCTCGCCGTAGATCCGGGCGCCGCGGCGGCGGGCGTGCTCCAGTTCCTCCAGCACCAGGACGGCGCCGCCCTCGCCGAGGACGAAGCCGTCCCGGTGGGCGTCGAAGGGCCGGGAGGCGTGCTCCGGGTCGTCGTTGCGCTCGCTGGTGGCCTTGATGGCGTCGAAGCAGGCGACGGTGATCGGCGAGATCGGCGAGTCGGAGGCGCCGGCGATGCAGATGTCGGCGCGCCCCTCCTCGACGGCCTGGAAGCCGTAGCCGATCGCGTCGAGGCCGGAGGTGCAGCCGGTGGAGACGGTCTGCACCGGGCCGTGCGCGCCGGTGCGCTCGGCGACCGTGGAGGCCAGCGTGCTGGGCGCGAAGGCCCGGTGCAGCTGCGGTTCGGCCCGCTGGTGGTCGACGTCCCAGCGGGCGCCGCCGGCGCTGACCAGGGCGTAGTCGTGCTCCAGTCGGGTGGTGCCGCCGACGGCGGTGCCGAGCGAGACGGCGATCCGCCACGGGTCCTCGGCGGCCAGGTCCAGGCCCGCGTCGGCGATCGCCTCGTCCGCCGCGACCATCGCGAACTGCACGTAGCGGTCGGCCCGCTGGACGTCCGCCGGGCTCAGCCCGTGGGCCGCCGGGTCGAAGTCGACCTCGGCGGCGATCCGGGAGCGGAACCCGGTGGGGTCGAAGAGCGTGATGCCCCGGGTGGCGGTGCGGCCGGCGGTGAGGAGCTCCCAGAACGCCCGGACCCCGACCCCGCCGGGCGCGACGACGCCGATCCCGGTGACGGCGACGCGCCGGGTCACGAGGCCACCTTGGCGTGTTCCGGCGGCCCGGCGGCGCCGGTCTCCTCGGTGTCCACGTGGCCGAGCTCGGGGCGGGGGGCGAGCGGGCCGAGGTGGAACACCATCCGGGCCTCGGTGTCGCCGACGTTGCGGAAGCGGTGGCGCATGTTGATCGGGATCATCAGGCCTTGGTTGGGCTTGATCGGACGGCTCTCGCCGTCCAGGTCCACCTCCAGGTCGCCGCTGACCACGAACACGAACTCCTCGGAGTACGGGTGGTAGTGCTCGCCGATCCGCTCGCCGGGCTGGACGATCGCCAGCCCCATGAACCCGCTGGTCGCCCCGCAGGTGGTCGGGGTGAGCATGGCGCGCAGGTCGCCGCCGCGCCGACGGTTCTCCGGTGCCTCGTCGACGTGCACGATCCGTGGGTACTGCGTGGTCATGGTGTTTTCCTCCGAGAGATGCGGCTGGTTCTTCAGTTGTCCTGCGAGCTGCGGTCGGTGACCGGGTTCATGGCGCGGGCGGCGAGGACGGCGGCGAGCCCGGTGGCGGTGCGCAGGTCGCCCTGCGGGCCGAGGTCGAGCAGCCGGCCGAGCGCGGCGGCCTCCTGGTCGCCCGCCACGCCGAGGGCGGCCGCCGGGTCGGCCTCGGCCGGCACCCGCAGGTCGACCAGGCGCACCACCACGTCCGCCCGGTGGAACACGGTGCTGGCCGCGACCGGGCCGGTCGGGTCGGCGGTGGCGAGGTTGTCGTAGTCGGCGAGCAGCTCGGCGACGGCCTGCCCCTCGCCCGGGCGGACGGGGTACAGCACGGCGTGCCGGTGCAGCCGGGCGGAGGTCGGGGAGCTGGCGATCGCCTGGTGCTTCGCCGGCAGCGCGGCCCGGGCGAAGAAGGCGCGCGCGGCCTGCGGGTCGCCCAGCTGGCGGGCCTCCTCCAGGTACGGGTTGATCGCCTCCTCGACGGCCCGCACCTCCGGCTGCATCGCCACGTGGCGCAGCGCGTCGCCGAGGTTGCCGACCACCTCGACGGCCCGGACCACCCGGTTGCCGTGCATGAACAGCGAGGTGCGGTGCAGCCGGGTGTGCTCGTCCACCTCGGCCCGGGGCGAGGCGTAGCCGGACAGGATCCGGGCCACCTCGTGCTCGCTGCCGGGCTTGACCGTGAAGGTGAGCGCGTGCCGGACCACGCCGTCCGGGCCGGGCTCGGCCTTCGGCGGGCCGACGTGCCCGGCGGGCTCGGTGCGCGGCAGGCCGGGCGGCACCTCCAGCGGGGCCCGGGTGCCGGTGGAGCCGGCCGCCGAGGTCTCGCGCAGGATGCCGTAGCGCAGCGAGCGGAAGTTGTCGCTGACGCAGCCGTGCATCGGCTTGACCATCTCGCGGTGGGCGGGGCTGTCCACCCACTCCAGGAAGGTGTCCTGGTCCTCCCACTCGCTGGTGATCAGCCACTGGCGGGGGTCGTTGATCGACTGGCACAGCTGGTCGCTGACATGGCCGGGCACCGAGGCCACCTGGTGGCGCAGCTGCTCGTAGACGTCGAGGAAGCGCTGCTGGGCGCCGTCCTGGATCTCCAGCATCAGTACCACCCGGAGCCGGGTGTCGGAGTCGGCCTGCTGCTTCCGCTGCGGTTCGGACAGAGTTGTCATGGTCCACTTTCTGCTCTGGGCCGCACGTTGCGGGCCGCGGTGGGCCGCGTCCGGGGGGTGCTCCCGGCTTGGGAGGGCGGTGCGACGGCGATCGGCCCGGTCGGTCGGCGCCAGGCCTGAAGTCGATCGTGAGCGGCGTACCGGGGTGCCGCGATATTTGCGGGCCATCCGGGCGAAGAGGCGGCACAAGCACCCTCGGGCGGGGGATGGAAGAGCGGGGCCCCCGGTCGTGCGGTCGCGTCGACGGCGGCCCCGATCCCAGCCACCGGTCCGCTGAATCCCCTGACAGGGCGGAGCAATTGATGAATCCGAAGGTTGACGACCGGGTGCCGGTCCTGATCGTGGGAGGGTCGCTGGTCGGGCTGTCGGCCTCGCTCTTCCTCGGCCGACTGGGTGTCAGGCACCTGCTGGTCGAGAAGCACGCCGACACCTCGCATCACCCGCGTGGCCGAGGCAACAACGTCCGCACGATGGAGCTGTACCGGGTGGCCGGGATCGAGCCGGCGATCCGCGAGGCGGCGTCGGTCCTCGCCCCGAACCACGGCATCCTCCAGGCGCCCTCGCTGACCGGCACCGAGCAGGAGTGGCTGTTCCGGGAGATCGACCCCGGCGGGCGGCTCGCCCGGTTCAGCCCCAGCTCGTGGTGCCTGTGCAGCCAGAACGACCTGGAGCCGGTGCTGCTGCGCGCCACCCGCGACCTCGGCGGCGACGTCCGCTTCAACACCGAGCTGGTCTCCTTCGAGCAGGACGCCGAGGGCGTCACCTCGGTGCTGCGCAGCCGGGAGACCGGCGAGGAGCGCCGGGTGCGCTCGGACTACCTGATCGCCGCGGACGGCCCGCGCAGCCCGGCCCGCGAGCGCCTGGGCATCGGCCAGAGCGGCCAGGGCGAGCTGTTCCACAACGTCAGCATCACCTTCCGCGCCAAGCGGCTGGCCGACGTGGTCGGGGACCGGCACTTCATCGCCTGCTACCTGACCAACCCGGAGGCGGACGGCGCACTGCTGCCGGTGGACAACCAGGAGGAGTGGGTCTTCCACGCGCCCTGGCACCCCGAGCACGGCGAGCCGCTGGAGGCGTTCACCGACGAGCGCTGCGAGCGGCACATCCGCACCGCCGTCGGCCTGCCGGAGCTCGACGTCGAGGTGACCGGCCGGGCGCCCTGGCACGCCGCCGAGCGGGTGGCCGAGCGGTACGGCGCCGGGCGGGTCTTCCTCGCCGGGGACTCCGCGCACGAGATGTCGCCGACCGGCGCGTTCGGCTCCAACACCGGCATCCAGGACGCGCACAACCTGGCCTGGAAGCTCGCCGCGGTGCTCTGCGGGTGGGCCGGGCCGGAGCTGCTGGAGACGTACGGGCAGGAGCGGCGCCCGGTCGCGCAGGTGACCAGCGAGCGCGCCTCGGCCCGCTCGGCCGAGCACAGCCACCCCGGGTACGCGGTGGTGCCGGGTGCCGGGCGGCAGACCGGGGTGCTCGGGGTGGCGCTCGGCTACCGCTACCCGGTGGGCGCGGTGACCGGGACGGACCCGGCGGGCGCGGTCGTCCCCGAGAAGTTCGAGTCGGCCGGGGAGCCGGGCAGCCGCGCCCCGCACCAGTGGCTGCTGCGGGCGGGCGTGCGCCTGTCCACGCTGGACCTGTACGAGCAGGCGATGGTGCTGCTCACCGGCCCCGAGGGCGCGGCCTGGCAGGCCGGGGCGCGGCGGGCGGCCGACCGGCTGGCCGTCCCGCTGGACGCCTACCGGATCGGCGGCGGCGCCGAGGACGACCTGGCGCCGGAGCCGGGCGCGGACTTCGCGGAGCTGCACGGGATCGGCCCGGCCGGCGCCGTGCTGGTCCGGCCGGACGGCTTCGTCGCCTGGCGCTCGACGGGCGCGGCGGACGACCCGGAGGCGGAGGTCGCCGGGGCCCTGCGGGCGGTGCTGAGCCTGTAGGGCGTGGCCGACAACGGGACCTGCCCGCCGGTTTCGCAACCGGCGGGCAGGTCTTCGTGTGTGGGGGGACGGATGCGGCTGGAGCCGCCGTCCGGCGGCCGTCGGTCAGGGTGTGGCGAGGTCGGACGGGTCGGTGTTGGCGCCGCACAGGAGGACGGCGACCCGCTCGCCCTCCGCGTGGTCGAGGGCCGCCAGGGCGGTGGAGGCCGCGTACTCGACGGCGATGCGGTGGTCCTCCCAGAGCCGGCGGCGGGCGCGCACGATGGACTCGTCGTCGACCAGGACGGACCGGACGCCCTCGTGGCGGGCGGCGTGGACGGCGAGGGCGGTGGCGCGGCGGGCGCCGAGGGCGTCCTGGGCCACGGAGGACACCGGGACGTCGACGGGGTGGCCGGCGGCGAGGGCGGCGTGCAGGGCCCGGCTGCCCTCCGGCTCCACCGCGACCACCCGGACGCCGTGCTCGCGGGCCGCGACGGCCACCCCGGCGAACAGCCCGCCGCCGCCGACCGACACCACCACCGTGTCCAGCCCGGGGACCCGGGCGCTGATCTCCTCCAGCACGGTGCCCGCGCCGGCGGCGATCAGCGGGTGGTCGTAGGCGTGCGAGGCCAGCGCCCCGCTGCCCGCCGCGAACTCCTCGCAGGCCGCCAGCGCCTCCGCGTACTCCCGGCCGACCAGCCGCACGTCGGCGCCGTACGAGCGCAGCCGCGCCAGCTTCACCGGGGAGGCCGTCTCGGGCAGGAACACCGTGGCGCGCACGCCGAGCTCGCGCGCCGCCCAGGCGCAGGCCAGCCCGGCGTTGCCGCCCGAGGCGATGGTGACCCCGGCCTCCGGCAGGGTGCCCGCCTCGGCGTGCGCGAGCAGGAAGTTCTGCGCGCCGCGGGCCTTGAAGCTGCCGGTGTGCTGAAGGAACTCCAGCGCCAGCCAGGTCCGCCCGTGGTCGTCCCCGGGGGCGACCGCGACCGGCCGCACCCTCCCGGCGATCCGCTCACCGGCGGCCTTGACCTCGTCGTACGTCAATCGGTCCATCGTGCCTGCTCCTCAAGCCGGGTGCGTCGCCTCTGGGCTTGACGGTACGTCGCGGGCGCGGGACGAGGAAAGGATCACGGTCGGGGGGGGGGCGGGGGCGGGG
>NZ_JBHXTQ010000103.1:0-26794 GCF_042677305.1 Kitasatospora sp. NPDC127121
CTCCCGGACACCATGTCCGGGAGGGCCCGTCGGCGTTGTGCTTCGGCCTCAGCCGTCCGCGGCCGGGGCTGCGGAGGTACGGCCCGCGGCCTCGCGGGCGGCCTCCATGGCGGTGAAGACGGCCTGGCCGGCCTCGTTGCGGCGGCGCAGGTGGGTGATCACGGTGTTGGTGACGGCGATCAGCGGGACGGCCACCACCGCACCGCCGATGCCGCCGATGATGCCGCCGGCCGCGACGCCGAGGACGACGCCCAGCGGGTGCACCCGGACGGCCCGGCCGAGGATCAGCGGCTGCAGGATGTGGCTCTCTATCTGCATCACCGCGACCAGCACGATCAGCACCATCAGCGCCGTCCACGGCCCCTCGGTGACCAGGGCGATCAGCATCGCGACCGTGCCGGTGACGAGTGCGCCGACCAGCGGGACGAAGGCGCCCAGGAAGATGATCACGGCCAGCGGCATCGCCATCGGCACGCCCAGCAGGTCGATGCCGATGCCGATGCAGACCGCGTCGATGAAGGCCACGCAGACGGTGCCGCGCACGTACGCGGTGAGCGTCGCCCAGGCCTTCGGGCCGGCGCCGGCCATGGCGAAGCGGGAGTGCCGGGGCAGTCCGCGCAGCGCCCAGTTCCAGATCCGCGCGCCGTCGTAGAGGAAGAAGAAGGTGGTGAAGAAGGCCAGCGCCACGGCGGTCAGCACCTCGACGGCGATCTGCGCGCCGGTCAGGCTGGCCGAGGTGATCTGGTCGGTGTTGGTGGTGATCGCCTTGCCGATCTGGTCGGCGTAGTCGTTGATCTGCTGCTGGGTCAGGTGCAGCGGCCCGGTGCTCAGCCAGTCCCGCAGCTGGTCGACGCCGTCCTTCACCTTGCTGGTGACCGTCGACAGGTTGGTGGACACCTGCCAGACCACGAACCAGCCGACCAGCCCGATTCCGGCCAGACCGCTCAGGAACACCCCGCCCGCCGCCAGCGAGCGCGGCACCCCGTGCCGGCGCAGCCAGGAGACCGTCGGCTCCAGCAGCGCGGAGATCAGCAGCGAGGCCAGCACCGCGAAGGCGACCAGCCGCAGCATGTCGACGATGTAGAAGACGACGTAGAGCGCGCCGCCGAGCAGCAGCAGCCGCCAGGTCGACTCGGCGGCCACCCGCAGCCCCCAGGGCACGGCCTCGGCCGGGGTGGCGGGCCGGCCGGGGTGGTACTCCCGCGCCAGGCCGGGCGGTGCCACCGGCGAGGGGGCCGCCGGGGCGGCGGCCGGCACCGCGGCGGGTTCGACCCGCGGGGCCGGCACCGGATCGGGCGCCTCGGCCAGTGCGGGGACGGCGAGCTCGTGCGGATCGGCCGCCATCGCGGCGCGCCGGCGCCGTTCGATCACGGCGGCCGCGCTCGCCACCACGGCCATGCCCTTGGCCACGGCCTTGAAGGCCTTTCCGCCCCGCGCCATCCTCGCTACCACCGCTCCCCTGCTGAGCCGCCGTGCCCGGCGGTACGCCGTGGGTCCCGCCACGGCCGTCAGGGATGACGCTACCCGGCGGCGGCCCGGCCAGTCCGGCCCCCGCCGGGTTCGGCTCGAACAACCTCGCCATCAAACCGGGGCAAAACGCCAGGTTTCAGATGGTTTCGGACCGAGATCGCTGGGGAGGAGTCGGGACGAGGCCCCCAGGGGAGAGCGAGGCCTCGGGCCACGGACCAACTGCCGGCGGACCGGCCGGTGCGGGAAGCGACCAGGACCCCTTCCCGCGCCCCGCGTCCGCACCGGGCCCGCACCGCCCGCAGGCGCACTGGTCAGCGCAGCCCGGGCGGCGCGGCCCGACCCGGCTCCCGGTGGGCGGGAACGCGAAGGCCCCCGGTCGCTCGTCGGGCGAGACGAGCGGCCGGGGGCCGTACGGGAGTCCACCGCCGGACGGTGGCTGCTCCTAGTACCAGTTGTGGGACTGCCAGAACGACCAGGCGCCACAGGGGCTGCCGTAGCGGCTGTTCATGTAGCCCAGGCCCCACTTGATCTGGGTGGCCGGGTTGGTGCGCCAGTCGGCACCGGCCGAGGCCATCTTGGTGCCGGGCAGCGCCTGGACCAGGCCGTACGCGCCGGAGCTCCGGTTGGTCGCGGTGTAGTCCCAGCCGCTCTCGCGCTTCACGATCTGGCTGAAGCACTGGAACTGGGTGTCGTCACCGACGACCTGCCGGGCGATGTCCTGGACGGATCCGGGGCTGGTCGAGACCGGCGGGGCGCTGTTGTCGGTGGCGGCCATCGCCGAACGCGCCTTGGAACGGTTGGCAGCGGCCTCGTCGGCCTTGCGCTTGTCCTCGGCGGCCTTGGCAGCCTTGTCCGCGTCGGCCTTGGCCTGGGCATCGGCCTTCGCCTGGGCGTCCGCGGCGGCCTTCTGGCGCGCGGCCTCCTCGGCGGCCTTCTGCTCGGCGGCGGCCTTGGCCGCGGCGTCGGCGGAGGCCTGCTGGGCGGATGCCTGCTGGCCGATGTTGTCACTGATGGTCTGCGCCTGGGCGCCAGAGGGGACTTCGGCAAGCAGGGTCGCGCCCGCGACGTCGACCGTCTGCGTCGTCTTGCCCTCGCTGCCCGAGGCCACACCCACGACGGCACCGACAGCGGTGACGGCGGTGGCGGAGGCCACAGCGACTCCCCGGACCGAGATCCGAGTCACATGGATTCCTTCCAGCATCGCCCACGCGTGACCGTGCGGGCGCAACATGCCCCTTGGCACTGACCTCCGCAGGTGCTCTGGTCACGGGAGGTGCTGGCCCGGCGTCCGGCCGAGGTGAGGCGACCGGGCGTTGGAATCGGGCGGCGTACGGCTCATCGGTCTTCAATTGTGCGTCCACCGACCGGAGTTGGTGGACCATCCGGGGCCGGACTCGTGGAGTCCGGAAGCCCTGCCACGCCGTACGCGGGGCCTGACAGAACCCTCACCATGCCGCACCGGACGCTGTCGACGCAATTCCCGTTCGCGTGGCGCACGTCACATTCACCGCACGGGAGTTCTTCGGACGGAAAGCACTCGATGTGATGAAAGGGATGAGGGCCCGCCCCGTCAGGAGCGGGCCCCGCATCAAGAGTTGACCGTATTGTCCGACTATGTCCTGGTCAGGGACGGATCACGGGTGGATGTCCTCCAGCATCTCCGTGACCAGCGCCGCGATCGGCGAACGCTCCGAGCGGGTGAGCGTGATGTGCGCGAAGAGCGGATGCCCCTTCAGCTTCTCCACCACCGCCACCACACCGTCGTACCGGCCCACCCGGAGGTTGTCGCGCTGCGCCACGTCGTGGGTGAGCACCACCCGCGAACCCTGGCCGATCCGGGACAGCACCGTCAGCAGGACGTTCCGCTCCAGCGACTGGGCCTCGTCCACGATCACGAAGGCGTCGTGCAGCGAACGACCCCGGATGTGGGTCAGCGGCAGCACCTCCAGCATCCCGCGGGAGATCACCTCCTCGATCACGTCCGGGGTGGTGACGGCGGAGAGGGTGTCGAAGACCGCCTGCGCCCAGGGGCTCATCTTCTCCGTCTCGGAGCCCGGCAGGTAGCCGAGCTCCTGCCCGCCGACCGCGTACAGCGGCCGGAAGACCATCACCTTGCGGTGCTGCCCCCGCTCCAGCACCGCCTCCAGCCCCGCGCACAGCGCCAGCGCGGACTTGCCGGTGCCCGCCCGGCCGCCCATCGAGACGATGCCGACGTCCGGATCGAGCAGCAGGTCCAGCGCCACCCGCTGCTCGGCGCTGCGCCCGCGCAGTCCGAACGCCTCGCGCTCGCCGCGCACCAGCCGGACCCGGCCGTCGCCGGTCACCCGGCCGAGCGCCCGGCCGCGCTCCGAGGTGAGCACCAGCCCGGTGTGCACCGGCAGCTCGTCCGCCCCCTCGACGTCCACCGCGGCGTCGTGGCCGGCCGCGAACAGCGCGTCCACCTGCTCCGCCGGGACGTGCAGCTCGGACATCCCCGTCCAGCCGGAGGTGATGGCGAGCTCGGCCCGGTACTCCTCGGCGAGCAGGCCCACCGAGCTGGCCTTGATCCGCAGCGGCAGGTCCTTGGAGACGACCGTGACGTCGTACCCCTCGGCCTGGAGGTTGCGGGCGACCGCGAGGATCCGCGAGTCCGCCTCGCCGCCGCCGACCCGGTAGCCGGCCGGCAGTATCGACAGGTCGGAGTGGTTGAGCTCGACCCTGATGGTGCCGCCGAGCTCGCCGACCGGGATCGGCTCGTCGAGCCGGCCATGGCGGATGCGGTAGTCGTCGAGCAGTCGCAGCGCCTGGCGGGCGAAGTAGCCCAGCTCCGGGTGGTGCCGCTTGGCCTCCAGCTCGGTGACGACCACCACCGGCAGGACGACCTCGTGCTCCTCGAAGCGGGTCATGGCGAGCGGGTCCGCCAGGAGCACGCTGGTGTCGAGAACGTACGTGCGCCGGTCTGGCGTCCGGCGGCTCTTGGAACTGACCACTAGGCCTCCAGAGCGGATGACCCTGCGTCATCCGCGGCAAGCCGGCCCCCGCTGCCCCGGTGGCCTCGGGACCGGACTGCCTGGAGTATTCCCAGGCGAGGGGCGGTGCATTCGCGCCCCCGGCGAACTGACGGATCATTGCCGGTGAACGTTTGGCCTCACCAGGGCTCCGGGTAGGCCAGCCCTACGGCGGTCACTTCACCCGTTCAGAGGCCCAGTCGCCGGTTGCGCTGCTCGAACGCCCGCAGCGCCCGCAGGAAGTCGACCTTGCGGAAGGCCGGCCAGTACGCCTCGCAGAAGTAGAACTCGCTGTGCGCGCTCTGCCAGAGCAGGAAACCGGACAGGCGCTGCTCGCCCGAGGTGCGGATGATCAGGTCCGGGTCGGGCTGGTTGCGGGTGTAGAGGTGCTCGGCGATGTGCTCGACGTCGAGGATCTCGGCCAGTTCCTCGATCGAGGTGCCGCGCCCGGCGTGCTCCTGGAGCAGCGAGCGGACGGCGTCGGCGATCTCGTGCCGGCCCCCGTAGCCGACCGCGACGTTGACCGTGATGCCGTCGATGTCGGCGGTCTCCTCGGCGGCCCGCTTGAGCACGTCGGCGGTGTGCTGCGGGAGCAGGTCCAGCGCGCCGACCGGGTGGACCTTCCAGCGGCGGGCGGCGGCCAGCCCGGTGACGGCGTCCTCGATGATGCCCAGCAGCGGGACGAGCTCGTCGGCGGGGCGGTCGAGGTTGTCGGTGGAGAGCATCCAGAGGGTGACGACCTTGACGTGGGTCTCGTCGCACCAGCCGAGGAACTCGCTGATCTTGTCGGCGCCGCGCTGGTGGCCGTACACGGTGGTGCCCCCGGCGGCCTTCGCCCAGCGGCGGTTGCCGTCCAGGATCACGCCGATGTGGTGCGGGGTGCGGGCGAGGTGGACCTCGACCCGGCGGCCGTAGAGCCCGTACATCCCGCCCAGCAGGGTACGCAGACCCGGCGTCCGTTCGGCGACATCGCGCAGACCCATGATTCCCGGCCCCTCCGTGCTCGTTCAGCTGGTGCGTCAACGCCCCGGCGCAGCCTACTCCGGCGGGCAGGCACACGGTAAAGCCGCAGGTAGCGGTCTGGTCACGGTCCTGTACGGAGTCCGTCCCGGCGGGCGTGTCGCGGGCCTTCCCCGGCGGCTCCGACGGCGGACACGGAACGGTCTCCGAATCCTTAAAGAATCCGTAAGCCGACTGTCCAATGCTTGACGACCGGCAATGGTCTAGTCCAGCTTTTGATCCAAGGCGGAACGAACCCCACGGTCCCGCCCCACCCCCACGCACCACCGTGCACCACCATGCACCGAACCATGCACCGACGCGGTCGCCCACCCCCACGTACGACGACCCCACGCACCACGACGGACCTCCCCTCCCCCACACGCGGCCGCCGCGCCCCCCACCGCGGCGGCCGCTCCCTCCCCAGGAGCGTCACCCCATGGCCCGTACGCTGAACCAGCCCGCGCACAAGCGCCGGCGCAGCCCCCTCCCGGCCGTCGCGGCCGGCGCCACCGCCCTCGCCCTGGCCGGCGGCGGCCTGGCCCTCTTCGCCGGCGGCGCCAGCGCGGCCGTCGGCAACCTGGTCACCAACGGCGGCTTCGACAGCGGGCTGGGCGGCTGGAACTGCGCCGGCGCGGCGACCACCGTCTCCTCCCCGGTCCACTCCGGCACCGGCGCACTGCAGGCCACCCCGGGCGCCGGCGACACCGCCGAGTGCACCCAGACCATCAGCGTGCTGCCCAACACCAGCTACACGCTGAGCGCCTGGGTCCAGGGCCCGTACGTCTACCTCGGCGCGCGCGGCACCGGCGGCACCGACCCGTCCAGTTGGTCGAACCAGAACAGCTGGAACCAGCTGTCCTCCACCTTCACCACCGGCGCGAACGCCACCAGCGTCACCGTCTACCTGCACGGCTGGTACGGCCAGAGCGCCTACCTCGCCGACGACGTGAGCCTGATCGGCCCCGGCGGCCCGTCCACCCCGAGCCCGACCGCCACCGCCACCCCGTCGCCGACCGCCACGCCCACCGCGACCTCCTCCCCCACCGCGACCGGCACGCCGACGGCCACCGCCACCCCGACCGCGACGCCCACCCAGACCGCCACGCCGACCCCCACGGCCACCGCGACCTCCACCACCCCGCCCGCCACCGGCCTGCCCGCGCACGCCGTCACCGGCTACTGGCAGAACTTCGACAACGGCTCGACCCCGCAGCGCCTCGGCGACGTGCAGAGCGCCTACGACATCATCGCGGTGTCCTTCGCCGACTCCGTGCCCACCCAGACCGGCGCGATCAGCTTCACCCTCGACCCCGGCCTGTCCAAGGCCCTCGGCGGCTACAGCGACGCGCAGTTCCGCGCCGACATCAAGGCCAAGCAGGCGGCCGGCAAGAAGGTCGTCCTCTCCATCGGCGGCCAGAACGGCGCGATCACCGTCGGCGACGCCACCGCCGGCAACAACTTCGCCAACAGCGCCTACGCGATCATCAAGGACTACGGCTTCGACGGCATCGACGTCGACCTGGAGAACGGCGTCCAGGCCGGCCCGCTCGGCAACGCGCTGCACACCCTCCAGGCCAAGGTCGGCCCCGGCTTCATCCTGACCATGGCGCCCGAGACGATCGGGATGTACAGCACCGCCGGCGCCTACTTCCAGCTGGCGCTGAACACCAAGGACATCCTCACCGTCGTCAACACCCAGTTCTACAACTCGGGCGGCATGAACGGCTGCGACGGCAAGGTCTACAACCAGGGCACCATCGACTTCATCACCTCGCAGGTCTGCACCCACATCCAGGGCGGCCTGCGGCCCGACCAGGTCGGCATCGGCGTCCCCGCCTCCGCCAAGGCGGCCGGCGGCGGCTACGTCTCGCCGACCGTGGTGAACAACGCGCTGGACTGCCTGGCCACCGGCAACAACTGCGGCAGCTTCGTCCCGCCGGCCAAGTGGCCGACCATCCGCGGCGCGATGACCTGGTCCACCAACTGGGACGCCAACAACGGCAACGCGTTCTCCAACGCGGTCGGCCCGTTCGTCCACAAGATGCCGTAACCCCCCACCGCCAATCCCCCACCGGCGCGCCGCTCCTTGAGGGTGGGGCCTGCGCGCCGGCGGCGGGGCCCGCCGTACCCGACCCGGTACGGCGGGCCCTCCCGCGTCCGGGCCGGTCCGGGCGCCACCGGGCCCGGGCGCTACCGGGCCAGCACCGCCAGCAGCGTGCCGAGCAGCAGGAACGGTCCGACCGGGAGGTCGAGCCCGCGCACCGGGCGGCGGCGGGCCAGCGCGACGGCGGCCCGCAGGATCGCCCAGAGCCCGGCGAGCACCACCGCGGCGAACAGCCCGCCGACCGCCACCGGCCAGCCGTACCAGCCGAGCAGCCCGCCCAGCGCGAACCCCAGCGGGGAGTCACCCGGGCCCAACGCGCCGATCCAGACCGCCAGTTCGAGCAGCGCCCCGACCGCGAGGGCCACCAGCAGGCAGCGCAGCAGCACCCCCGGGCGCCCCGCCACCAGCGCCGCCACCGACAGCAGGGCGGCCACCCCGCCGGCCAGCGGCAGGGTCAGCCGGTACGGCAGCCGGCGCACCCTGGCGTCGACGAAGCCGAGCACCACGCCGAGCCCGGCCGCCCAGCCCAGCGCCGCGACCGACGGCCCGTCCGCCGCGTACGCCAGCCCGGCGGCGACCACGGCCGCCACCAGCTCCACCGACCAGGCCCCCGCGCCCAACCGCTCCCGGCAGCCCGGACAGCGCCCGGTGGGCGGCAGCAGCCGCACCTCGCGCCCGCACAACGGGCAGGCACCGCACCAGGGTTCGCCCTCCGGCACGGCGAACCGGGCGACCAGCCCGCGCAGCAGCGGAGCCACCAGAAATCCGGCCAGCACCGCACCGACTGCGGCTACCATCACCGGCGCACCCCCTTTTCGATCAACGCCCGCACGTCCGTGCGGCACCCGGGGACCGGGCGGGGCGCACCGACCACATCATCCAACGGGGGAACGACCATGACGAAGACCCAGTCCATCCGGAGAATCGCGGCCGGCCTGCCGGCGGCGGCGCTCGTCCTGGCACTGTCGGCCTGCGGGCCGGACAACGCCGACCCGGCGGCCGCCCCGAGCGCCCCGACCGCGCCGCCCACCGGCGCCGCCACGGCTCCCGGCGCCCCGACCGGCGCCGCGGCCCCCACCACCCCGGGCGCCCCGGCGGCCCCGACCGCCCCGGCCGGACCGCAGCCGTCCGTCACCGCCGGCGGCAACAACGTCACCCAGGTCAGCTACGACCGCCCGCTGCCGCTCGGCAGCGCCGGCCGCTACGTCGGCAAGAGCTCGGTGGTGGACGCCGCCGCGGTCTCGATCGTCAAGGGCACCGCCGCGGAGATCGCCCCGTTCAACCTCCCGTCGACGACCACCAGCGGCAAGACGCCGTACTACGTCACCGTCTCCTTCACCAACCGCACCGGCGCCCCGCTGGCCGAGGACGCCTACATGATGCGGGTCTGGGTGAAGCCCAAGGACCACTCGGCGGGCGCGCTGCCGGCCGCGACCCTGCAGAAGGCGATCCCGCAGTGCGACACCCGGTCGCTGGTCACGCTCGCGGACGGGCAGTCCGTCAAGCTGTGTGCCGTCTATCTCGTCCCGAACGAGGCCCCGCCCAGCTTCCTCACGTACGGGAACATCCTGGACACCGCGCCCCTGGTTTGGAAGGTCGGCTGACAGCCCCGCCTGCCGATCCAAGGAGGCCGCTCCGGGCGGTCCGGTGCGCGTCCCGGGACGCGCACCGGAGTGCCCGGAGGTGCCCCTAAAGTAGGCAGGCATGCAGGTCATCCAGTCCAGCAAGCTCGCCAATGTCTGCTACGACATCCGCGGCCCGGTACTCGACGAGGCGATGCGGCTGGAGGAACAGGGCCACCGCATCCTCAAGCTCAACACCGGCAACCCCGCCGTCTTCGGCTTCGAGGCACCGCCGGAGATCCTCCAGGACATCCTGCGCAACCTCTCGACCGCGCACGGGTACGGCGACTCCAAGGGCCTGCTCGCCGCCCGCCGCGCCGTGGTCATGCACTACGAGGACCGCGGCCTGCACGGGCTGAGCGTCGAGGACGTCTTCCTCGGCAACGGCGTCTCCGAGCTGATCCAGCTGGCCATGACCGCGCTGCTGGACGACGGCGACGAGGTGCTCGTCCCGGCGCCCGACTACCCGCTGTGGACGGCCTCGGTCTCGCTGGCCGGCGGCACCGCGGTGCACTACCGCTGCGACGAGCAGGCCGAGTGGTACCCGGACCTCGCCGACATCGAGGCCAAGGTCACCGACCGGACCCGGGCCATCGTGGTGATCAACCCGAACAACCCGACCGGCGCGGTCTACCCGCGCGAGGTGCTGGAGGGCATCGTCGAGATCGCCCGCCGGCACCGGCTGGTGGTCTACGCGGACGAGATCTACGACAAGATCCTCTACGACGACGCCGAGCACATCCCGCTGGCCACCCTGGCGCCCGACCTCTTCTGCGTCACCTTCAACGGCCTGTCCAAGGCGTACCGGGTCGCGGGCTTCCGCTCCGGCTGGATGGTGCTCTCCGGCGACCGGCAGCGGGCCCACAGCTACATCGAGGGCCTGGCCGTGCTGGCCTCGATGCGGCTGTGCGCCAACATGCCAGCCCAGCACGCGGTGGCCGCCGCGCTCGGAGGGCGGCAGTCGATCCGCGACCTGGTGCTGCCCGGCGGGCGGCTGCTCGCCTCGCGCGACGCGGCGTACCGGCTGCTCAACGAGATCCCGGGGGTCAGCTGCGTCAAGCCCAAGGGCGCGCTGTACGCGTTCCCGCGGCTGGACCCGAAGGTCTACAAGATCAAGGACGACGCCCAGATGGTGCTGGACCTGCTGCGCTCCCAGCGCATCCTGCTGGTCCAGGGCACCGGCTTCAACTGGCCCGAGCCGGACCACTTCCGGCTGGTCACGCTGCCCCGGGCGGAGGAGATCACCGACGCGGTGACCCGGATCGGCGACTTCCTGAACGGCTACACCCAGCCGTAACGCCGGAACAGCTGCACGCAGCCGTAGCGCTGGAACAGCTGCACCCAGCCGCGACCCCCGCGCCCGGCGCGCGGGGAAAGCACTACGGCCGGAGTCCCGGCCCGGGCGGTCTCCTTGGTCGGGGAAAGACCGTCCGGGGGAACTCCGGCCGTCCTGTCACTCGGCGGGCGCGCGGTTCGTGCCGCGCGACCGCCTCTCGCTCTGCTGAGGCTCAGGCTCAGCCGAGACGCGCGACGAGGCTCCGGTACTCGTCCCACAGCTCCTTCGGGGTGTGGTCGCCGAACAGCTCCAGGTGGGCCGGCACCAGCGCGGCCTCCTGGCGCCAGATGTCGGCGTCCACGGTGAAGAGCAGGTCGAGGTCCTCCTTGGACAGCTTCAGGTCGCCGAGGTCGAAGCCGTCGACGGTCGGCAGCACGCCGATCGGGGTCTCGACGCCCTCGCCGGTGCCCTCCAGGCGCTCGACGATCCACTTGAGGACGCGGCTGTTCTCGCCGTAGCCCGGCCAGACGAACGCGCCCTCGGCGTTCTTGCGGAACCAGTTGACGTAGTAGATCTTCGGCAGCTTCTCGGCGTCCGCCTGGGCGCCGACCTTCAGCCAGTGGGCGAAGTAGTCGCCCATGTTGTAGCCGCAGAACGGCAGCATCGCGAACGGGTCGCGGCGCAGCTCGCCGACGGTGCCCTCGGCGGCGGCGGTCTTCTCGGACGCGATGTTGGCGCCGAGGAAGACGCCGTGCTGCCAGGTGAAGGACTCGGTCACCAGCGGGACGGCGGTGGCGCGGCGGCCGCCGAACAGGATCGCCGAGATCGGCACGCCCGACTGGTCCTCCCACTCGGGGGCGATGGTTGGGCACTGCGCGGCCGGGACGGCGAAGCGGGCGTTCGGGTGGGCGGCCGGGGTGCCGGACTCGGGGGTCCAGTCGTTGCCGCGCCAGTCGGTGAGGTGCGCCGGGGGCTCCTCGGTCAGGCCCTCCCACCACACGTCGCCGTCGTCGGTCAGCGCGACGTTGGTGAAGACCGTGTTGCCCCACAGGGTGTCGATGGCGTTGGCGTTGGTGTCCACGCCGGTGCCGGGGGCGACGCCGAAGAAACCGGCCTCGGGGTTGATCGCGTAGAGCTGGCCGTCGGCGCCGAAGCGCATCCAGGCGATGTCGTCGCCGATCGTCTCGACCTTCCAGCCCGGGACGGTCGGCTGGAGCATGGCCAGGTTGGTCTTGCCACAGGCCGACGGGAAGGCGGCGGCGACGTACTTGACCTCGCCGGACGGCGGGGTGAGCTTCAGGATCAGCATGTGCTCGGCCAGCCAGCCCTCGTCACGGGCCATGGTCGAGGCGATGCGCAGCGCGTAGCACTTCTTGCCGAGCAGGGCGTTGCCGCCGTAGCCGGAGCCGAAGGACCAGATCTCCCGGGTCTCCGGGAAGTGCGAGATGTACTTGGTGCTGTTGCACGGCCACGGCACGTCCGCCTGGCCCTCGGCCAGCGGGGCGCCGACGGTGTGCACGGCCTTGACGAAGTCGCCGTCCTCGCCGAGCTGGTCCAGCACCGCCTTGCCCATGCGGGTCATCACGCGCATCGACACGGCGACGTAGGCGGAGTCGGTGATCTCGACGCCGTACGCGGCCAGCGGGGAACCGACCGGGCCCATCGAGAAGGGCACGACGTACATCGTGCGGCCCTTCATCGCGCCGCGGAACAGTCCCTTCTCGCCCTGGAAGACCTCCCGCATCTCGGCCGGGGCCTTCCAGTTGTTGGTCGGACCGGCGTCCTTCTCCTGCTCGGAGCAGATGTAGGTGCGGTCCTCCACGCGCGCCACGTCCGTCGGGTCCGAGGCGGCGTAGTAGGAGTTGGGGCGCTTTTCCTCGTTGAGCTTCTTGAAGGTGCCCTGAGCCACCAGCAGGTCCGCGAGGCGCTGGTACTCCTCGTCGGAGCCGTCGCACCACTCGATGCGGTCCGGCTGGGTGAGCTCGGCGATCTCGTTCACCCACGCGAGCAGGCGCTGGTGGCGGGTGGGCGCGGAGGCGCTGAGAGCAGAGATCTCGTACGACACGATCGCTCCGTTTCACACCATCTCGGCGAGGAGGTGGCGTAGCGGGGGTCTGAGGGTGCTTGCAGCGTAGCTCCGGCTTCGACGCCAAACTGAGGCACAGCGTCGAAATTGACTCATCTTTTACTACAGTAAGTACGATTACCGGCCAGTAATAGGTCGTCCACATCCCGGCCCGGACGCCCCCGCAGGCACCTCGAACACTCCAAAACGTCCAAGAGTGATGATCGCCACTTTCCTACGCATCAGTAACCTACGGCCCCGTAGGTAGCGGGTAGCATGCTGCGCATGACTGCTGAGCTCGTCGAGAGCACGGAGAACGAGGGCGCGGAGAACGAGGCCTCGGGACGCAAGCCGAAGTGGCGCGGCTGGCTGCACGCCGGGATGTTCCCCGCCACCGTCGCCGCCGGGATCGTGCTGATCTGCCTGGCCGACTCCACCCCCGCCAAGATCGCCTGCGCGATCTACTCGATCAGCGCCTGGCTGCTGTTCGGGGTCAGCGCGGTCTACCACCGCTTCGACTGGGGCCCGCGCGGGGACGCCGTGCTGCGGCGGCTGGACCACGCGAACATCTTCCTGATCATCGCGGGCACCTACACGCCGTTCACGATCCTGCTGCTCAAGGGCGCCGACCAGCAGGTGCTGCTCTGGGTGGCCTGGGGCGGCGCGCTGGCCGGAATAGCGTTCCGGGTGTTCTGGGTCGGCGCGCCGCGCTGGCTGTACACGCCGGTGTACATCGCGCTCGGCTGGGCCGCCGCTTTCTTCCTGCCGGACTTCCTGCACGCCGGCGGCGTCGCCGTCCTGGTGCTGATGATCGTCGGCGGAGTGCTCTACAGCATCGGCGGCGTGGTGTACGGGCTCAAGCGGCCCAATCCGTCACCGCGCTGGTTCGGCTTCCACGAGGTGTTCCACGCTTTCACCCTGGGCGCGTTCATCGTGCAGTACGTCGGGGTCTCACTGGTGGCGTACAGCGCGGCCGGCTGAACCCGGCGCGCCACGGCGGGCGGCCGCGCGGTCCACGGACCGGGCGACCGCCCGTTCCGCTGTCCAGGGGCGCTCGTACGGCGCCCGGCCCTGCGGGCGGCGCGAGTACGGCGGGTGGTCCACCGCGCCGGCCTCCGGCCACGGCTCCACCGCCGGCCCGGCGGTGCGGCCACGCGCCTGCCGGGCGTCCAGCGCCTCGCGGGCCCGGCGGCAGCGCTCGCAGTGCGCGGCGTCCGGGGTGACGGCCGACGGCCGGTGCCCCCGCGGGGCGGCCGGCCGGTGCAGCGCCCGCCAACGGCGGCCCACGTAGACCATGAGCAGCAGCACCTCGACCCCGGCGACGACCAGGACCAGCATCGCCCCGTTGATCAGATAGGCCGCGACCACGGCGAGCGCGGACGCCACCACCACCGCCGCACCCCACACCTGGGCGCTCGACTCCCTACCGGCCATTCGACTCCCCTTTCCCGGCGCCGGGCTCGTGGTCGGCTCCGGCCGCCCCACCCCTTCTCCGCTCTCGGCACGCGTCAGTCAGCACTGACCGATTGCCACATGGTATCTACCGTCCGTCACCCGGAGCTGCCCCCGGGCGGCGAACGACAGATCAACGTTGCGTCAATTCCTTGTGCGGAAGCATTACTTCCAGGACACACCACGCAGCGCGCCCGCTCGGCTGCAGGTTGACGCGCCGGGGCCGCACGCAGCACGGCGGGGCCCGGCTGTATCAGCCGGACCCCGCCGCATGTCTCGCATGGCGTACGTGTCGTGCACGTCGCACACGTCGCACACGTCGTGCATGTCTTACCCGAGAGGCCCTACCCCCGTCGGACACCCGCCCTGCGCCGCACGGCCGCACCCGCGCCCACGAGCGCGGTGACGCCCAGGGCCGCGGCCGCCGTCACGGCCGGCAGCGCCGAACCGCCGCCCGCCGCCCGCTCCTGGTCGGCCGCCAACTGGTAGCCGCCGCCCTTGCCCTCCCGGTCGTACGCCGAGCCGGGCAGCTTGTCCCCATACCGCTCGTGCACCAGCTTCTGGTACGCGGCCAGCGACACCCCGCCCGCGCCCACCGAGCGCCGGGCCTCGTCGTCCAGCGGCAGCACCCGGCCGTCGCGCAGCACGTACCAGGCGTTCACCTGCGGCTCGCGGAACGCCGTACCGCCACCGCCGCCGGCCGCCTTCGCCGCGTAGTCGCTCTCGTCACCACCGGAGGCGATGTTGACCACCCGCCAGGAGTCACCCTGCCGGATCGTCCACACCGAGGCCGTCTGACCGTCCGCCGCGACCACCTTGCTCGCGGTGAACTCGGCCTTCGCCACCGGCGCACCCGGGGCGCCGGCCACGAAACCCGCGTCCAGGGTGTACACCGGCACGGTGTCGCCGGCCAGCCGCGGCGCGGCCGCGCTCGCCGCCTGCGCCTCCTGCGCCGCACCGATGGTCAGCTGCTGGGTCGGCGGGACGCCCTTGCGGGCGAAGAAGTGGCCCACCTTGTCGAGGACGGCCTGGTCCTGGACCACGCCACGGGCGTTCGCCAGGTCCGCGGCGGGCACCGGCACCGGGGCGCCGGCCGGCCCGTCCGCGTGCGCGGCCGGGGCCAACGCCAGCCCGAGGCCGGCGGCGAGCAGGGCGGTGACGGCGGCCCGACGGGCCTTTCCGAGGTCAGTCATGGTCGCCCTCACGCGCCGATCCGGTACAGGGAGTGGGTCCACGAGAACGTGTTGTTGTTCACGTAGTAGTTGTAGTCCGCCCAGTTGTAGCGGTAGTTGGACGGCCACGGGTCGCCCCAGTACACCCAGTTGCTGCTGGTGTCGTAGCCGTAGACGACGTGCATGTGCCCGCCGCCGGAACTCCACTGGATCCGGGTCTCGATCGGCCGGTTCGCGTCCACCTCGGCCTGCACGGTGCTGTAGCGCAGGTAGCCGGTGACGTACGAACCCGGGTTGATGCCGGCCCAGTCCAGCCCGTTCTGCACATCGGCCAGCGAAGCCTGGCTGTTGGGGCAGCTGGAGTTGGCCGAACGGCCGAACGCGGCGTTGCAGAACTGGTTCTGGCTGTAGTTGTAGCCGAACCAGGTGGCGATGGTGTTCCCGCTCGCCGCCCAGCACCAGTTGGTCTGCTGTTGCTGCTGCATGGTGATGTTGAGCTTCTTGAACGTGCCGGCCAGATCGGCCGTGCTGCCGGGCGCGGCAGCCTGGCGAACCTGCGCCGGGGCGCGGTCCTGGACGGGAGCGAGGTCCTGGGCGGGGGCGGCGAGCGCCGGAGCGGCCGCCACCGCGGTCAGCGCCGGGCCCAGCACGCCGAGGGCGAGCAGCGAGACCGCGCGGCGCAGCCGTATCCGTGGAACTGGCATGGGGGAAATGCCTCCTTGCACAAGCGGAGCGAGGTGCTGTGTGGGGGCGCGGTCCGGATCGCGCCATGAGCATCCCGCCACCCTCGGAGGCCGGTCAACGACCCTAAGGACCACCACAGTTCAGGTGTGAACGACCGGCCACAGGTGTGAACGCCACCCCGAAAACCCCCGCGTGGCACACCAGGGCCGGTGACAAACCGCCGCCCTGATGTGAATATTCACGGTCAAACACGGTCTGCCCGCACCCGTCCCCCAGGAGGCCGTCATCCACCGCACCGACCAGGCCGACCTCACCGCCGCCCTCCGAACCGGCCCCTTCCACCTCGCCCTGCGCACCGCCATCGCCACCCGCGGCCTCACCCTCCACCGCATCCGACGCCACCTCGCCCTGCGCGGCGTCCACGTCGGCCTCACCAGCCTCAGCTACTGGCAACAAGGCCGCCGCCGCCCCGAACGCCCCGAATCCCTCCGCGCCGTCACCGCCCTCGAAGACGTCCTCGACCTCCCCGAACACTCCCTCACCCGCCTGCTCGGCCCCCGCCGCGCCGCCGACACCACCCCCGCCGGCCCACCCGTACGCCCCTACCGCGACCTCATCTCCCCCGCCACCGCCGTCGACGACCTGCTCGCCACCATCGCCGGCCCCCGCGACACCGGCCTGCACACCATCACCCACATCGAACGCATCCGCCTCGGCCCCGACCGCCAACTCGCCCGCCGCGACTCCCAACACGCCCTCCGCGCCCACCGCGACGGCATCGACCGCTACCTCGCCCTCTACCAGGGCGACCCCGGCAGCGACATCACCCGCGTCGGCGTCCGCGCCGAAGAGAACTGCCGCCCCGGCCGCATCCGCCGCGACCAGACCCACCACCTGCTCGTCGCCGAACTCCTCCTCGACCGCCGCCTACGCGCCGGCGACACCCACCTCCTCGGCTACGGCTTCGACGACACCCCCTCCCCCGACCCCAGCTGCGAATACGTCCGCGGCTTCAACTCCGGCGCCGGCCAGTACGTCCTCCAGATCACCTTCCACCCCGCCGCCCTCCCCGTCCGCTGCCACCGCTTCGCCCTCCACTCCCCGGGCGAAGCCCCCTACGAAACGGAGGAACTGACCCTGGACGGCCACCACTGCGTCCACCTGGTCGCAACGGCACTGCGGCCGTGCCTACTGGGAATCAGGTGGGACTGGGAGTGACGGGGGGGCGACGTCAGTGCGACCAGTACGGGTCGTCGACGTCGGGTGCGCCCTCGTGACCGGTCAGGCGGGGGCCGACGGGGCTGGTGCCGTAGTCCTTCTCTGGCTGGTAGCAGACCGGGGTCACCTGGGTGCTGATCGACACGTCGAAGTACAGGTCGCTCGGGGTGTTGACCGCCAACAGGTTGAAGCCCGCCGCACCGCGCCCCGGGCAGTTCAGTTCGACGTAGTGCTTCGCCTCGTAACCGACGGTGGAATCCTCCCGCTGGCACCGGTCGCCCCAGAGCTGCGTCAGCTGGTCCAACAACACCGACAACTTCGCCGGGGCCACTTTCGTCCGAAGCCTGGCGGAGAGCATGACCTGGGACAACAGGGCCGGTTCACCGTCCGCGTGCTCCGGATCTCGGTCCACGACATAGCCACTGCCGAAGTAGGCCACCGGCGGGGTTATCGCACCGATGGCCGTCCGCAAGGTCTCGTCGAGTTGCCCCTTCGCCTCGCGCGGGCTCAGCTGGGGGGCTCCCCGGTCTTTCATGGCCATCGGCCCGTAGCCGTTGTAGAACAGCCCCACCCCGGTGGCCAGCACGGCTACCGCCGCCACTGAACACCCGAGTGCCCGGCGCGGCCGCTTCATCGCCCGCCCGTCCGTTTGACGTCCCCGCTGCCGATGACGATGGCCGCGACGTTGTCCAGCGAGGGCCCTCCGCGGCCCGTCAGGTACTTGGTGTGCGCGTCGATGGGGTTGCCCCTGCTCCAGTCGTCGACAGTGAAGCGGTTCGCGTCGAAGTGCTTGCTCGCCGGGTCCCGCCCGTACCAGCGTTCGTCCGGGTCGATGCCGAACTTGGACGGAACGTGCGTCACGACGTCGTTGTCGGCCGCGCCGACCCAGACGTGGCCGGGCGGCAGCTTGAGGTCGGAGGCCTTGTCCACACCTACGCCCGGGCTGCCGATGAAGACCACGTCGTCCGGGGGCGCGTAGTGCGACCCGGGCTGGGTGGCGAGTTTGGTGGCCTGGCCCACCAGGTACGAGCCGTAGCTGTGTCCGACCGCGGTGATGTGCGGCGGCTGGGCGCCCTCGTGGTTCGCCCGCACTCCGCTCAGGAACTTCGCGTACGCCGGAGCTCCGTCCTTGCCCGCCTTGGTCGAGGCGGCCCCCAGGTCGGCTCCGGGCGGGTCGTACCCGAGCCAGACGACCGAGGCGACGGAATGGCCGGCCGGGGCCTTCTTGCTCGCGCTGCGGTAGAGGCTCAGCGCGTTCTCCGCCTCGTTGGTGCCGTCGTGGACGTTTCCCCCCACCCCCAGGCTGCCGGTGTCGGTGGTGATTCCCGGCACGTAAGCCGAGATGTCGGTGGCGGTGTCCGGGTTTCCGTACGAGAGGATCGCCCGGCCCTTGCCCTCGTTGCCGAGGCCCAAGAGATAGATCGGGGGGCGGCTCGGGTCTTTCCCGTCGATCTCAAGCCGGTTGACGATGGGCCCGTAGAGGTCGTACAGGTCCTGCTCTGCGGAGTTCAGCGGTACGTGGTTGGTGCGCTTCTTCATAATGTCGTCCATCAGGAACTTCAGGTGCGCCCGGTTCACCTGGTCCCGTACCTCTGCCGGCACCCCGTCGAGGTTGCCGAGCGTCTCCGGGTGGTGGCTGAGGAACCACTGCTGCCCGTCCGCTCCGAGACCCTTCCACCAGGCGTTGACGTCCGTCGGGGTGGCGTCCTTGCCCGGTATGTTCAGCTTCCAGAGCGGATTGGCCGCCTCGCCGAACTGCAGCAGGTAGACGTCCGCGCTCGCTGTCCTGGCGTCCAGGCCGCTCTTGTCGGTGGCGTGGCCCGTGTACTTCTTGAGTTCTTCGGCCAGCCCCTGGTCGACCCGGGTGGCCTCCGACAGCGCCGCGCCGATCCGCTTGGAGATCTCCTCGGCGGCCGCTTTCTGCTTGGCCTCCCAGTCCGTGCTCTGGAAGGGACTGCTCGCCGGGGGCCAGCTCACCGACCCGCTGTCGTCGACCGACATGCCCTTGGTCTGGGCGTCGACGAGCGCCTTGCGGAGCTTGCCCTGGGCGAGCGTGAGGGAGTCGGCGCAGTCCCGCACCTCGGCGCCGATGCAGTGCAGTTCGGTCGCCGCCGCACCCAGCTTGTCGGTGATGCCGTCCAGGACCGGAATCGCGGCGGCGGCCGCCGGTCCGCTCCACCCGGACCCGTGGACCCGGTCCGCGGTGCCGCTCTTCCAGTCGGCGGCGTGCTGGCCGTACGCCTTGCACAACGCGTCGTAGGCGTCCGCCACCGCGTACAAGTCCGCCAGCTTGGCGTTCTTCAGGCTTGCGAGGTCCATCCCCCAGTCCCCCCGTTACCCATAGGTGCCCCCGGAGCACTCAGGGATACCATAACTCCCGCTATCGATACGGAGATCGGGGGGACATCGTGCCGAGCGACCCAGGATTCACCGTCAAACCAGGCGAGTTGACCGCGGCCGGGAACAGCGCGCTGGCCGTCGCCGGGAAAGTGCCCGACGAGACCGCGAAGTTGGCCGAGCCGAGCGCCAAGGCGGCCGGGAGTCTGGCGGGTTGGCAGAGCGGGGCGGCGTTGCAGGGGTGCGGTGCGGCCTGGAAGGCGCTGTTGGACGGCCTGGCCGGTGACATGAAGTCGGCCGGCGGCAATCTGCTGACCTGCGCGCAGACGTATGTGAACGCGGACCACCTGCCGGCACCCGTCGCGACTTCGGCCGCCGACCCCTTCAACACGAAGGTGGTCGGCGGCCGCCCGGTCGACTACGCGTGACTTCCGTCCTGCGTCGTGAAGTCCAGGGTCAGGCAGTCCTCGACCGGCCGGTAGCCGATCTGCTGGTAGATGGAGTTGCTGGTCGGGTTGGCGAGGTCGGTGTAGAGCAGGACCTCGGCCGCCCCCTGGGCGAGGGCGTGGGCGGAGGCGGCGGCGGTGACGGCGCTGGCGTAGCCGCGTCCGCGCTGGTCGGTCGGGGTGTAGACGGGGCCGATGCGGGACATGCCGGCGATCACCGGGCTGCTGCCGGCCAGGGCGACGGGGCGGCGGCCGTCCTCCCACAGGTGGAGGCCGCCGGTGGCGATCCGGTCGTCGACGGCCTGGGGGATGTTGGGCAGGTCGACCCCGGCTTCGACGAGGAACTCCTCGTACCAGCGGATCGCCAGTTCGCGGTCGGCCGGTGTGGCGGGTCGGTGGTGGCCGGCGGGCGGGCGGGGCGGGTCGGTCAACTCGCCGAGCCGGTAGAGCCGTTCGTTGAAGCGGACTGACTGGTCGGCGCCGGTGGCGGCGGTCCAGGCCGCGGCGAAGGCCCTGACCGCGTCCGCACCTCCGCCGACGCCGGACACCTCGGTGAACTCGCTCCCGGCGGCGGCCAGTTCGACCGCCAGCTCGGCTGCCGCCGCCGGTGTGCAGGAGAGCCGGGGGCTGAACGGCGGCGTCTGGAGGAAGGCTCCTTCGACCGGGCCGCCGTCCACCGGGCGCCACCAGCCGAAGACCGGTGGCCGCTGCCCGAACACGTCCAGGCCGCGTTCGGCCAGCCGGTGGACGACCGTGAGCAGGACGGTGCTCTCGGCCGGGCGGGCGGCGAGGAATTCTTCCGCGTGGCGCCGGAAGTCGTCGAACGAGCTGCTCAAGGTCCAGGTCATGGCCCATTCTGGCCCGGCCGCGCCCCTCCCACCAGCGGATTATTCGACGACGACACCCAGCCGCTCGCCGAGGACTGCCGGGTCGGTGGTCGGCGCTTCGCAGGCGAAGTGCCGGCAGACGTAGGCGGCGGGCGCTCCGCCGACCAGCGGCCGGTCCGCCAGCAGCGGCACCTCCGCGCCGCCGTCCTCCGCCGGGCCCGCCGCCGGGCCCGCCGGCGAGCCCACCGCGACGACCGCCCCGGGCGCGGTGCCGAGCAGCGCGGCCCGGCGCAGTGCGGCGGTGGCCGGGTCGTCGGCCGGGCCGACGACGGCGACTTCGCGCGGCCCGTCGAGCAGCGCCTCGGCGACGGCGAGGCCCCAGCCGATGAACCGGGGGGCCCGGGACGCGAGCGAGCCGACGATGCCGAGGGCCCGTTCGGCGGCCGTCCGGTGCCGGTCGGAGCCGGTGTAGGCGGCGTAGGTGAGCAGGGCGCCGGCGGCGGCGGTCCAGCCGGACGGGGTGGCGTTGTCGGTGGGGTCCTGGGGGCGCCGGATGAGTTCCTCGGCGTCGTCGGCGGTGTCGTAGAGCGCGCCGGAGGCCTCGTCGGTGAAGTGCTTGAGCACGGTGTCGAGGAGTCCGCCGGCCAGTTGCAGCCAGGCGGCGTCGCCGGTGACGGCGTACAGGGCCAGGAAGCCCTCGGCGGTGTCGGCGTAGTCCTCCAGGACGCCCGCGTTGGTGCCGGCCCGGCCGTCGCGGGAGGTGCGCAGCAGTCGACCGTCGGGGGTGAGGTGGACGGCGAGCAGCAGGTCGGCGGCACGTTCGGCGGCCTCGACGAGGTCGGGGCGCTCCAGGAGGGCGCCGGTCTCGGCGAGGGCGGCGATGGCGAGGCCGTTCCAGGCGGCGACGACCTTGTCGTCGCGGGCGGGGGCGGGCCGCCGGGTGCGGGCCTCGAACAGCCGGGCGCGGATGGTCTCGTACTCGGCGAAGTCCTCGGGGTCGACGAGGAGTTGGAGGACGGAAGTGCCGTGTTCGAAGGTGCCGCCGGCGGTGACGGTGAACAGCCGGGCGGCGGTGGCCGCGTCGGCGGGGCCGAGCAGGTCGACCAACTGGCCTGGTTCCCACACGTAGTAGGCGCCTTCGGTGGACTTCCCGGTCTCCTCGTCGAGGCTGTCGGCGTCCAGCGCGGATGCGAACGCGCCTTCGGGGGTGCGCAGTTCGCGCAGCAGGAAGTCGGCGGTGGTCAGCGCGGTCCGGCGGGCCAGCGGGGATCCGGTGGCCCGCCACAGGTGCAGGTAGGCGCGCAGCAGCAGGGCGTTGTCGTACAGCATCTTCTCGAAGTGCGGCACGACCCAGCCGGCGTCGACCGCGTACCGGGCGAAGCCGCCGCCGAGTTGGTCGTGGATGCCGCCTCGGGCCATCGCCTCGCCGGTGCGGACGGCCATCTCCAGGGCCGCCTCGGAGCCGGTGCGGGCGTGGTGGCGCAGCAGGAACTCGACGACCATGGCCGGCGGGAACTTGGGCGCGCCCCCGAAGCCGCCGTGCCGGTCGTCGAACTCCCGACTGAGGGTGACCAGCGCCTGGTGCAGATCGGCACCGGCGGGCGGGTGGTGGGCACCGGCCGAGTAGACGGCGGCACGCTCGGCGAGGTCGGCCCGGATCCGCCCGGCGACCTCCGCGACCTCCTGCCGCCGGCCCCGCCAGGCGGCGTCGACGCCTTCCAGCACCTGCCGGAAGGACGGCATCCCGTGCCGGGGCTCGGGCGGGAAGTAGGTGCCGAAGTAGAACGGCTCCTTGTCGGGCGTGAGGAACACCGTCATCGGCCAGCCGCCCTGCCCGGTGGCGGCCTGCACGGCCTCCATGTAGACGGCGTCGACGTCGGGCCGCTCCTCCCGGTCCACCTTGACGGCGACGAACCGCTCGTTCAGGTAACCGGCGACCCCGGCATCCTCGAAGCTCTCGTGGGCCATCACATGACACCAGTGACAGGCGGCGTACCCCACACTCAGCAGCACCGGCACCCCGCGGCGCTCCGCCTCCGCGAACGCCTCCGGCCCCCAGGGCCACCAGTCGACCGGGTTCTCGGCATGCTGCAGCAGGTACGGCGAGGTGGCACTTGCAAGTTGATTCACGGCAAACACTTTGCCATGGCGAACCGTCCAATCCGGATAGCGAGGCCCAGAGTCCGAGAACAGCGCAGCAGGCCAGCAGCACCAAGCCAGCCGAGCATTGCACAGGAAGATGCGCTGCGACCGCCGAGATGGACGCTTCCGCTTGGAATGCACCCAAGATCGCCAGCAGCGCTGCTTGCATTCTGCAATGCCAGTTAAAGCTGACCTAAAACGCACCCTGCTGGCCGCCTTGCGAGCTGCGAGCTGCAAATTTACAGGACCGTCGACGCGATCCGTCGCCGCTTTTCCACCGCCGACAGAAGCAGTCGCCAACTATCCGGAGCCACTTCAATGCTGCATTTCCGCTGCGACTGATTGATCAATAAGGATACCAGCAGCAGTCGAAGCAACCTGGCAAGAATTTCCATTCACCCCAGCTACGCATGATCTCCATGGTCAAGACATGGCGCCGCCGAATTCCAAAACCTCGAAAATGGACCGCATCCGACGGTAAATTATATCAACTCAAGATTTTAGCCCGCTCGGCAATGAATGCCGTGACCGACTTTCTCAAGCCCGGGGCATCCGCAAGGAGATCGTCGCGCGCCCCCCATGCCTCCGAAACACGACGGACAGTCTCGCGAGCAATGTCGGCTAGACCTGCCTCCGACCAGCCGAGAGCCGCATCGATACGCTCCTCCAGCCTGGCAAACGAAGCGATACGAACAGCCTCAAATCTCCTACTTCCATTCAGCTTAAGACCCAGATCCTCCGGCCTTTCGCTAAAAAAGTCAGTATATGGCGCAGTTGCCACCAAATCATAAGCCGGAGAGAGGGTGGGGATGCGGCGGTCACGGTAAATTAGCGACCAATTCTTCGCATGAGCATCCCCATTACCAATCACAATCGAAAATGCCAGCCGCCGACCAAACTCTCTCAGAGCCAGAAGATCATGACCTCGATAGATGAGAGCCCCGACAGTTTCGAAATTCCCTTGATACTTCGCCTGCGGATAGACATCTTTAACCTGAGCTAGATCTTCGATGTGAATAGGGGTTCGATTTGCATCTTCAGCTCTGTCGAATCGCCGCACTGCGTAGGCCCAAACCTCCTCTGTTGGCCACATTCGCGCAGGCACCCCCGTGAGCTCATCCCGATGCACCAGCCTGATTTGCGGAACGTCAACCCCTACCAATGCCGCAAGTGACATCATGGCATACTCGTTCCTCGGCACATGGGGAAATCGAGGGTCGGGAAACTTCACCAACCAGTCGCCTCGTTCATTGACGGCGGGCACTGTGAGTCGATCCCCTTGAGCGAGCATGGAGAATTTCAGAGCCACGCCAGCCAGGGAGAACCGCCAGGGAGATGATCCTTCACTTTCCCCCTTTTCTTCCTTCGGGACTCCAGAAATCCAGTCATCCTTCCAAGCCTCCTCATCGGCAGACTCAACCGGCAGCACCTGAACGGCGCCCGGTAGATCATGTCCTACCTCGGCAAGTAGCTCCATCTCCCGCTCGATGGAGACATCCCGGCCCTGGGCAATCCATTCACGCAACGGCCCCTCAGGTAGCAGATTCGAGAACCAAGCAGGAAGTCGCAGCGTCGAGGAATAGCGGCCGGTCAATGACTGCTCGAATCTCAGGCCGAGAACATGCCGTCCGGGATTTCTGAGATAACTCTCGGCGAACCAGAAACGTGTGTGATCCCCGCGCTGGCAGAGCGTCGCCACGCGGCTGCCATGCAGCAGGACGGCGTAATACTTCTCCGGGCTACTGTTCGCCATAGTCAGCACACCCACTAGAACTCGTCGGGAAATCCGCCGGATTCATCATTACCTTCATCGTCCAGAATCAACATGGAGAGCGGTGGCGTATCCTCACTTTCCCATTCTGCCATGCGGTGAATGAAGGCCACGAGTTGCTCCCTGATGAGGGCGTCACGCGCCTCCAAGAAAGCCGATCCTTGATTTGTCGCCAAGAGCTCGGTCGCTTCTGCAGTCAAACAGTGAGACTCCAAGACCTCGGCCCAGACACCGTCATCCAAGTCCGTCGGCTGCTGCGAGAAGACTCCGGGGATTTCGTCCAGAGGATCGGCGGCACTCGGGACGAAGAGTCGATTCGCAGCCCAAACCTGCTGCTCCGGATACCGTCGGCCGGTGAAAATACGGGGTACCGCCTCGGCAGCGGTCGGCTGACCAGAAACCAATGCCGATAGTTCGTCATGTCGATAGGGCTTGCCCGTGATCGGGGACCTGGGCTGCTGCGCCCACCATGCACATAGCATGATCTTTCCCGCGGCTTCATTTGTCCGGAAGTGCCTGGGGTTCGGCATACTGGGAGATGCCTCATCGACGGCCTTCACCAATCGGCTGATTGACCCCCATTCCTCGCCCGGCCGGATTCGACTACAGAGCAGCCGCGCTCCCTGCGTAAAGCTACCTCTGGAAACAGCCGGCCCCGCAATGGAAGCACGCCAGAAAATCCGGCGCAGGAGGATGAGTGACTGCTCCTCGGGCTCTGGAAAGTGTGCGAGGAAACGTACTAGCGAGATCAGCAGGAAGCGATAAGTGAGCATGGACATGTGAGGGACGCCAGCAAATTCCTGAAGGAACCGAACAGCGGCAAGTAGTGCCTTCTCTCCTTCCTCGTAGGCTGTCTCAGCATCCTCTCCGGGAAACTCCGCGACGAATCTCCGCGCCTTGCTGTAGTCGAACTCGCCACGAATTTCCCTGGCAGGATCAGGACCACGTCTGGCCAAAATGGCACGCAGCACCGTATCATCGTCGATCTCACCGAACCCGGTTTCCGCCGCAATACGCTCCGAGATGCGGCGAATAGACAACCGTTCACCATGCCCCTCTTCGGAGCCTGAATTAAGCGCCGAGAAAACCTCCGCACGGCTCAACTTCTTGCCGAAATTGTTCATGCGGTCGAAGATATCTTTGAGAATCTTCTCGTCATCTTGGCGTACCAAATAGGCGGGAACCTTGAATTGTTGGAGCTTTCGGGCCACCCGGCGCGCCTCAGGGAAGTACTCCTTGGCATCAGAGTCGGCTTCAGAGAACCAGACCAAAAGGGCGTCGAGGTCAAACAGGACATGCACCGGGATGATATGCGGAGCAGGCTGGGCCGGAATCGGCAAGAAATCCCCGCTCACCAGGTCGTACGCAACGGCAAACTCTGCCCGTCGACTCCCTTCTGGATGCAAGGCGTTGGCGAGGCTGGTGATTCGCTGTTGCCCATCCACAACCCAGAGGCCTTCCTCCAAGCTGGGGGTCTTGACAGTCACCGCCCCAAGGGTGACCGTGGCAGCGGGAGACTTACGTACCCAGAGAAGCAAGCTGCCAATCGGATATCCTCGGACGATGCTTTCAAAGAGACGGATGACGTCCTTTTGTGTCCATCTGAAACCACGTTGGAAGTGAGGAACCCTCACCCGACCGCGCCATGCATCCTCGACCAGCGGGGCCAGGTCGAAAGTGGTGGCGCTCGGTTGTGTTTCTAGACCGTCGGTGCTCAACCGATCCTCCCAGCATGCAAGTCGTCCCGACCGATCATTGCTTATGGCGACCAGCAGTGTCAGCAAAATCGACGGACTGCTTCCCAGTGAGAGGTCGGCTGCACCGAGAGCGAGGGGCGGCCGGACGGGCTCCATGCTTCGTGACGGTCTACCGGTCCCGCTCTTCGGGCTAGCATCGGGCGGGGCTGCTGCCACCAGGTTGTAGCGTCGGGTGGCCACCAGGTTTCATCGCGCCAGTCCTGTGCGTCAAGGCAGAGCGCCCTGTGACCCCGCGGGGCGTGGCAACACTGGCTTGCGGTAGCTACTACCTCAGCGCAGGGCGAGTAGCCAGGCGGGGATGGCAGCAGCGACCAGTGATGACGAGTTAGGCGGAAGCGAAGAACAATCGCGGCCGCAGGCGCTTGGGCTAAGGGCTGTCCCGTAACTGCTGGTCGCGGGTGAGATGATCTTGCCGTGGCTGGTGTGATCACGGCGTCGGAGCCGTCCTGGATAGCCCCGTTC
>NZ_JBHXTQ010000104.1:0-25789 GCF_042677305.1 Kitasatospora sp. NPDC127121
TGCGCAGGCGGGGGCGCACGGGGGGCCGCCGGCCGCGTGCTGGGCGGGGGGGGGCCCCCGCCGTCGCCGGTCATGCGGTTATCCGGTCGAGGGCTGCGGGTGGGCCCGACTAAGCTTTCCGACCATGGCGGCCACTGCAGACCACAGCACCACCGGGGCGACCGCCCCGGCGTACTACGTTTCCACCCCGATCTACTACGTCAACGATCGCCCGCACCTGGGCCACGCGTACACCACCGTGGCGGGCGACGTCCTCACCCGCTGGCACCGCCAGCGCGGTGAGAAGGTGTGGTACCTGACCGGCACCGACGAGCACGGTCAGAAGATCATGCGGACCGCCGAGGCCAACGGCGTCAGCCCGCAGGAGTGGTGCGACAAGCTGGTCGAAGAGGCCTGGAAGCCGCTCTGGGAGCACCTGGAGATCGCCAACGACGACTTCATCCGCACCACCCAGCAGCGCCACACCGACCGCGTGCAGGAGTTCGTCCAGGACCTGTACGACAAGGACGAGATCTACAAGGGCGGCTACTCCGGCCCGTACTGCGTCGGCTGCGAGGAGTTCAAGCTCCCGGCCGAACTGCTCGACGGCGCCACCGAGGACGAGAAGCTCTGCGCCGTGCACAAGCGGCCGGTCGAATGGCTGGAGGAGGAGAACTACTTCTTCCGCCTCTCCGCCTACGGCCCGAAACTGCTGGAGTTCTACGCCGCCAACCCGGACTTCATCCAGCCGGCCTCGGCCCGCAACGAGGTGCTGCGCTTCGTCGAGCAGGACCTGAAGGACCTCTCGATCTCCCGCTCCACCTTCAACTGGGGTGTCCCGCTGCCCTGGGACGAGAAGCACGTCCTGTACGTGTGGGTGGACGCGCTGCAGAACTACATCACCGCGGCCGGCTACGGCAGCGACCCGGAGCGCTTCGCCGAACTGTGGCCGGCCTCCGTCCACCTGGTGGGCAAGGACATCCTGCGCTTCCACGCGGTGATCTGGCCCGCCATGCTGATGGCCGCGGGCCTGCCGCTGCCCAAGCGGGTCGTCGCCAACGGCTGGCTGATGGTCGGCGGCGAGAAGATGTCCAAGTCCAACCTGACCGGCATCTCGCCCACCGACCTCACCTCGCACTTCGGCGTGGACGCCTACCGCTACTACTTCCTGCGGGCGATCCCCTTCGGCACCGACGGCTCGTTCTCCTGGGAGGACTTCACCGCCCGGTACACCTCCGAACTCGCCAACGACTTCGGCAACCTGGCCTCCCGGGTCGCCGCCATGGTCGGCAAGTACTTCGACGGCGCGCTGCCGGCCGCCGCCGCCCCCGGTGACGCCGAGCAGGCCATCGCGGACGGCCTCGCCACGGCCCTCGCCACCGCCGACCGGAAGATCGGCGAGGAGCTGGACTTCGCCGGCGGCCTCGCGGCGATCTTCGAGTTCGTCAAGCAGGTCAACGGCTACCTCACCGAGCAGGAGCCGTGGAAGGTGGCCAAGGACGACTCGGAGCAGGGCCGCGCCCGCCTCGCCACCATCCTCTACACCGCCGCCGAGGCGCTGCGCGGCACCGCCGTCATGCTCAACCCGGTGATGCCGTCCACCGCCGAGAAGCTGTGGACCTCGCTCGGCGCCGAGGCCGGCCTCGGCGCGCTCGCCGCGCAGACCATCGCCACCACCGCCGACTGGGGCCGGCTGCCCGCCGGCAGCACCGTCACCAAGGGCGAGATCCTGTTCCCGCGCCTCGAAGAGAAGCCCGCCTCCTGATGTCTGCCAAGGACGACGCCCGGTCGACCCCGCCGCCACTGCCGCAACCCCTGGCCGTGGCGGTGGCCGACTCGCACACCCACCTCGACATGCAGGCCGGCACCCCGGCCGAGGGACTGGCCCGGGCCGCCTCGGTCGGGGTCACCACGGTCGTCCAGGTGGGCTGCGACGTGCCCGGCTCGCGCTGGGCCGCCGAACTGGCGGCCCAGTACGAGCAGGTGCACGCGGCCGTCGCCCTGCACCCCAACGAGGCGCCGCGGATCTTCCTCGGCGACGCGGACGGCTGGTCCGGCCAGCAGCGGAAGGCGGGCGGCGAGGCCGCGCTGGAGGAGGCCCTCGCCGAGATCGACCGGCTCGCCGCCCTCCCGCAGGTCCGCGCCGTCGGCGAGACCGGCCTCGACTACTTCCGCACCGGCCCCGAGGGCGTCGAGATCCAGAAGGAGTCGTTCCGCCGCCACATCGAGATGGCCAAACGGCACGACAAGGCCCTGGTCATCCACGACCGCGACGCCCACGAGGACGTCATCGCCGTCCTGCTGGCGGAAGGCGCCCCCGAGCGGACGGTCTTCCACTGCTACTCCGGCGACGCCGAGATGGCCAAGGTCTGTGCCGAACACGGCTGGTACCTGTCCTTCGCCGGCCCGGTCACCTTCAAGGCCAACCAGCCGCTGCGCGACGCCCTCGCCGCCACCCCCCTCGACCGCGTCCTGGTCGAGACCGACGCACCCTTCCTCACTCCCCACCCCTACCGCGGCCGGCCCAACGCCCCGTACCTCATCCCGGTCACCGTCCGCTCGATGGCCGACACGCTGGGGCTGCACGAGGACGAGCTGTCCACGGCGATCGCGGAGAACACGGCCCGGGCCTTCGGGTACTGAGCCGGTCGAACGAAAGTCGGATTCCGGCGGAACGATTCGGCACTCCCGGCTGCTTCTTAGGCTGACTAGCATGAGTGCAGTGAGGGAGGTGGCGATGACCGCCGAGCCGATCGACGAACCCGTCGAGGACCGCATCGACTGGACACATCCGCCGTCCCAGGGCTGGACGTACGAGCAGGCTCAGAAATTCGACCTGCCGTTCGAATGGGATCTGGTGGACGGAGTCATCGTGGTCCGGGGGCAGACGAATCAGTGGCACGACCAGGTGCGCGACGAGCTGTACACGGCTCTTCGAAGTGCACGCGTCGCGCCGTACGCGGCGAACGTCGAGCGTTGCGTCCTCCTGGACGAGAGCAACACGGCCAAGCCGGACGTGGTGGTCTTCGACAAGACCGGTCTCGACGTCTTCGAACTGGAGTGCCTGCCGCCGGAATCCCTGGTGCTGGCCGTCGAGGTCGTATCCCACGGCACCCGGGCCAACGACCGTTTCCGCAAGCCCGGCCAGTACGCCGAGAAGAAGATCCCGTACTACTGGCGGGTCGAGCGCGGCCTCGACAACCTGCCGATCGTGCACGAGTTCCACCGGGACGAGGAGAAGGGCGTCTACCTGCCCGTCGCCCAGCACGAAGGCGTGCTCCGCACCTCGGTGCCGTACCCCGTCGAGATCGACCTCGCCGAGGTCGTCGAACTCTGAGGGCCCCGCGCGCCCGTATCCTTGGCGCGTGAGCACCACCGACCCCACCCCTGACAGCCACCTGCTGGGCGCCGCCGACATTCGGGAGCTGGCGGCCGCGTTCGGCGTGAAGCCGACCAAGCAGCGCGGGCAGAACTTCGTCATCGACGGCAACACCGTGCGGCGGATCGTCCGGGCAGGCGGGGTGACGGCCGAGGACGCGGTGGTCGAGGTCGGGCCCGGGCTCGGGTCGCTGACGCTGGCGCTGCTGGAGGTGGCCGCGCACGTCACGGCGGTGGAGATCGACCCGGTGCTGGCACAGCACCTGCCGGACACCGTCGCGGCCCGGATGCCCGGCAAGGTCGACAGCTTCGACCTGGTGTTCAGCGACGCCATGGAGGTCACCGAGCTGCCCGGGCCGGCGCCGACCGCGCTGGTCGCCAACCTGCCGTACAACGTGGCCGTGCCCGTCCTGCTGCACATGCTGGCGACCTTCCCCAGCATCGAGCGCACCCTGGTGATGGTGCAGGCCGAGGTCGCCGACCGGCTCGCCGCCAAGCCCGGCAACAAGGTGTACGGCGTCCCGTCCGTCAAGGCCAACTGGTACGCCGACGTGAAGCGGTCCGGCGCCATCGGCCGGAACGTGTTCTGGCCCGCCCCCAACGTCGACTCCGGGCTGGTCTCGCTGATCCGCCGCGAGCCGCCGAAGACCACCGCCAGCCGCAGGGAGGTGTTCGCCGTCGTGGACGCCGCGTTCGCCCAGCGGCGCAAGACCCTGCGCGCCGCGCTGGCCGGCTGGGCCGGCTCCGCCGCCGGGGCCGAGCAGGCGCTCGCGGCCGCCGGGATCGACCACAAGCTGCGCGGCGAGATGCTCACGGTGGAGCAGTTCGCCGCGATCGCCGAGCACAAGCCCGCGATCGCCGAGCACAAGCCGGAGATCGCCGAGCACGAGCCGGAGGCGGACTCCCAGTGATCACCGTGCGGGTTCCGGCGAAGGTCAACGCCCAGCTCGGGGTGGGCGGACTGCGCGCCGACGGGTTCCACGACCTGGCCAACGTGTTCTTCGCCGTCGCCCTCGGTGACGAGGTCACCGCCACGGCAGGGGAGGGCGTCACGCTCTCCTGCACCGGGCCGGACGCCCACGTCGTACCGCTCGACGACAGCAACCTCGCCGCCCGCGCCGCCCGTCTGCTCGCCGCCCACCACGGCATCGCCGAACCCGGCGTGCACCTGCACATCGCCAAGGCCATCCCGGTCGCCGGCGGCATGGCCGGCGGCAGCGCCGACGGGGCCGCCGCGCTGGTCGCCTGCGACGCGCTCTGGCAGCTCGACACCCCCCTCGACACCCTCCTGGAACTGGCCGCCGAACTCGGCTCCGACGTGCCGTTCGCCCTGCTCGGCGGCGTCGCGCTGGGCCTCGGCCGGGGCGAGATCCTGCAGCCGCTCACCGTCGACGGCACCTTCCACTGGGTGTTCGCGGTCGCCGACGGCGGCCTCTCCACCCCCGCCGTCTTCCGCGAGTGCGACCGCCTGCGCGAGGAAGCCGGCACCGGCTCCAGCGACACCGACGTCCGCACCCCCGACGCCGACCCCGCGCTGCTCGCCGCCCTCGCCCAGGGCGATGCCGTCGCCCTGGCCGCCGCCCTCGCCAACGACCTCCAGCCCGCCGCCCTCTCGCTGCGCCCCGCGCTCGCCGCCACCCTGCGGGCCGGCACCGAGGCCGGCGCGCTCGGCGCCCTCGTCTCCGGCTCGGGGCCGACCTGCGCGTTCCTCGTCAAGGACGCCGACGCGGCCGCCGCCGTCGCCGAGGCGCTGCGGGCCTCCGGCACCTGCCGGACCGCGCACGCCACGTACGGGCCGGTGCCGGGGGCGGCGCTCGTGCCGTAGGGACCCCGCCAACGTTTCTAAGGGCTTCGCCGGTACGGGGCCCGCCGGTTCGGGCCCCCGCCACTGCGGGCGGTGAGGGCGCTTCGGCGGGCCCATTAGGCTGGGGAGATCGGGGCGTCCCCGACAGGGGTGCCCGGCCGCGACCGGCGGGCCGCCCCGAGACCGCCAATCCCAGGAGCGCAGCAGACGTGGCCGTCAACCTCGCCACCATCGAGTCCGTCACGAAGGTCTACGGCACCCGCGCCCTCCTGGACGGAGTCAGCCTCGGCGTCAGCGAAGGCGACCGGATCGGCGTCGTCGGACGCAACGGCGACGGCAAGACCACCCTGATCCGGATGCTCGCCAAGCTGGAGGAGGTCGACAGCGGCCGGATCACCTGGAACGGCGGCCTCCAGCTGGCCGTCCTCACCCAGCACGACTCGCTCGACCCGACGGCCACCATCCGGCACGAGGTGATCGCCGACCGGGCCGACCACGAGTGGCTCGGCGACGCCCGCATCCGCGACATCGTCGAAGGCCTCTTCGGCGGCCTCGACCTGCCCGGCTTCGCCGACGGCCTCGACACCGTCATCGGCCCGCTCTCCGGCGGCGAGCGCCGCCGGATCGCCCTCGCCAAGCTGCTCCTCGGCTCGCCCGACCTGATCGTCCTCGACGAGCCCACCAACCACCTCGACGTCGAGGGCATCAACTGGCTCGCCCAGCACCTGCAGAAGCGCCGCTCCGCGCTGGTCTGCGTCACCCACGACCGCTGGTTCCTCGACCAGGTCAGCACCCGGATGTGGGACGTCCAGGGCGGCGCCGTGCACGAGTACGAGGGCGGCTACTCCGACTACGTCTTCGCCCGCGCCGAGCGCTCCCGGATCGAGGCCGTCGAGGAGCAGAAGCGCCAGAACCTCGCCCGCAAGGAACTCGCCTGGCTGCGCCGCGGCGCCCCCGCCCGCACCTCCAAGCCGCGCTACCGGATCGAGGCCGCCAACGCCCTGATCGCCGACGTGCCGGAGCCCCGGGACCGGTCCGAGCTGATGAAGTTCGCCAACGCGCGACTGGGCAGGACCGTCTTCGACCTGGAAGGCGTCACCGTCAAGGCCGGCCCCAAGCTGCTGCTGGAGAACCTCACCTGGCAGCTCGGCCCCGGTGAGCGGATCGGCCTGCTCGGCGTCAACGGCGCCGGCAAGACCTCGCTGCTGCGCGCCCTGCGCGACGCGTACGCCTCCGAGGGCGACGTGCAGCCCGCGTCGGGTCTGATCAAGGTCGGCAAGACGGTGCGGCTCGCCTACCTGTCGCAGGAGGTCGTCGAACTGGACCCGGCCATCCGGGTGCTCCAGGCCGTCGAACAGGTCCGCTCGCGCGTCGACCTCGGCAAGGGCCGGGAGATGAGCGCCGGCCAGCTGTGCGAGCAGTTCGGCTTCGGCAAGGACAAGCAGTGGACGCCCGTCGGCGACCTGTCCGGCGGCGAGCGGCGGCGGCTCCAACTGCTGCGCCTGCTGATGGACGAGCCCAACGTGCTCTTCCTCGACGAGCCCACCAACGACCTCGACATCGAGACCCTCAACCAGCTGGAGGACCTGCTCGACGGCTGGCCCGGCTCGATGATCGTCATCAGCCACGACCGGTTCTTCATCGAGCGGACCACCGACGTCGTCCACGCGCTGCTCGGCGACCAGAAGATGCGGATGCTGCCGGGCGGCGTCGACGAGTACCTGGAGCGGCGGGCGCGGATGGCCGCCTCGATCGCCGCCGCCGCTTCGGCCGCCTCTGGTGCTTCGACCGCCTCGGCTGCTTCGGCCGCGGCAGCGGGCGGCCCGGACGCCGGGACCGCCGCGTCGGCCCTGTCGGGCGGCGACCTGCGGGCGGCGAAGAAGGAGATGCAGAAGATGGAGCGGCAGATCGCCAAGCTGGACCAGAAGGAGTCCAAGCTGCACGCCCAACTCGCCGAGCACGCCGCCGACTTCTCCAAGGTCGCGGAGCTGGACGCGCAGCTGCGCGCCGTCCGGGAGGAGAAGGAGGAGCTGGAGCTGAGCTGGCTGGAGCTGGCCGAGCAGGTCTGAGTCCTGGTTGGAGTCCTGGTCGGAGTCCTGGCCGGTGCCGGGATCCCGTTCGGGCCCTACCGGGCCAGCAGGGCCTCCAGCTCGTCCGCCGCACGGCCCAGCGCACTGCGCGCCGGGTCGTGCGGCGCCGTCGGGCGGGCCGCCGCCCCGGTCGGCGGGCGGTGCTCGCGGGCCGCGGCCGTCAGCTCGTCCAGCGCCCGGCGCACCCGCCCCACCTCCGCCGGATCCGGCACCCGGCCGCCGTACCGCAGCTGCGCCGCGAACGCCGCCACCGCGCCGCCCAGCCGCTCCAACGCCGCCGTCGCCGGCAGCCACTGCTCCGCCAGCCGCCCCGTCGGCGGCGGCTCGGCCAGACCCTGCCGCACCTCCTGGCGGGCGTCCTCCAACGCCCGGTACGCCGTGCGGCGCAGCCACACCTCGGCCCGGCCCGCGTCCCCGGTGACCGCGTCCAGATAGGCCCGCAGCGCGGTGGCCGCGTCCACCAGCCGGGGCTCGATCCGGTGCCGCGGACGCTCCGGCCACAGCAGATAGCCGAAGAGCAGCACGATCGCGCTCGCGAGCACCGTGTCCAGCACCCGCGGCCAGAACTCGGCCGCGCTGCTCTGCCCGCCCAACTGGAGCAGGATCAACGCCATCGGCGTCATCGCCACCGTGTTCAGCCCGTAGTGCGCCGCCGTCACGTACGGCAACAGGGCCACGCAGAACGCGGCGATCGCCGTCAGTACCCACGCGTCGGTCGTGAGCGACACCACGGCCGCCGTGACCGCCACCCCGAGCACCGTGCCGATCGAGCGGCTCACCGCCCGCAGGAACACCGAACCGAGATCCGGCTTCAACACGAAGGCGATCGTCATCGGCACCCAGTAGCTCTTGCTGAGCGGGTAACTGGCCGTCACCGCCGAACCGACCGCGATGCACAACGCCACCCGCAGCCCGTACCGGACCGAACCGCGCGACAGCAGCCGCACCCGCAGCCGCCACGGATCGGGCGGCGGCGCCGGGGCGGTAGCGACCTCCGCCTCCCGGCCGGCCACGGTGTCGGCCGCCGCGCGCAACGCCACATCCAGGGCCTGCCGGGACGGCGTGTCCGGCTGCCACTGCGGAACGGTGACCTCGCCGCCGCCCCGCCGGACCGCGTCCGCCAACCGGAGCGGCACCTCCGCGACCTCGGGCGGCACCGGCCGCCACGCCCACAACAGGCCCGTCGCCGCCTCGGTGGCGGCCAACGCCGCCTCGTACATCCGGCGCAGCCGAACCGTACGGGCGGACTCCGACCCCGGGCGGTGCGGTCGCGGGAGGAGGTCCTGCAACTGGTTCAACCGGGCCGTCAACACCTGGCGCGAAGCCGCGCCCTGCGGCGTGCCCAGATCGGCCAGCGTCTGGCCGAACGCCTCGTACGCGGCCGCCAGCGCACGGTTGCGCGGATCCGAGGCGGGGCGGCGGTGCGCGCCCCCCGGCAGACCCAGCACCACCACGAACGCGGCACCCGCCAGCATCATCGGCGCCGCCGCCCACCACGGATCCGGCAACGGCATCCCGCTGCCCAACGCCGCCGACACCAGCAGCAGCATCCCCGCCGCAGAACCCCGCGGGCCCGTCGCACTCAGCGCGCCGGACGCGAACGCCGTGAACGTGAGCGCCGCACCGAGCGCGACCGCCGACACGTGCACGTGCTGGAGGGAAGTGCCGATCAGCATGCCGAGCGCCGAAGCCAGCACCGCCGACGCGATCCGGGGCACCCGCAGGCCACCCGGCTCCGCGCGGTCGTTCATCGTCGCGTGCATCGCGCCCAGACCGGCGAACACCCCCAGATCCAGCCGGTGCGCCAGCAGTCCTGCGGTCAGCGGCACCGCCATGCCCACCGCCGCGCGGGCCATCAGCGCCAACGGCAACGGCGGCCGGGAAGGACGGGCGGCACGGGCCCACCAGGAGGGGGCGGACTCGTCTGCAGGCATCAGGTCACGTCCGTTCTGCGGCCAGGGGACGCTGCTGTGCGACATTGCGCGGCAGATGGGGGCGTACCCGGTCCAACCGGGCGACGCCAGTCTACCGGGGCCCGGCACGGCACCCCCGAGGGCCGCACGTGTCAAGTTCGTACCGATCCCGCACAGGCGGGCCAAGGGCCCTGCCAGCCCGACAGAGGCGGTGGCTACGATTGCGGAGGCGGAAACCGCCCCCAGGGCGGGCGGTGCACCGACCAGCACTGTACGACCGAGAAGTTGACGGTATGTTGCGGAGCGGCGGCCCCGGGGTTACCCCGAACCACCGCCCGTACGGGGGAGAGGTGAACTGCTATGGCAGGAGAGGTTCCACCGAACACGGGGGCCAGTCCGGACACGTCCGGTGACATCACGCCATTTATGCTCAGCCACATGATGGGATTCGGCCCCCTCGTCAGCACCGTGCAGACGAACGTCAGCGCCGCCGACCTGGTGTCCGCCTTCGGCAAGAAGGACGTCAAGGTCGAGCTCGACACGCTCACCGCGTTCGCCAAGAAGATCGAAGCCCTGCTCCAGGCCATGGAAGGCTCCCCGGCGGCCCCGTACAAACTCCAGGAACAGAAGCTGACCGGTGGAAGCTTCGCCAGCGCGGAGTTCGCCGAAGCAACGGCCCTGACCGCGGCCTACGACAAGGTGCACACCCAGCTCGTCAAGCTGCACAAGGACTTCGTGTCGCAGATCGAGGCGATGAAGACCGCGGTCGCAGCGACGGCGGGCAACTACTCGGCCAACGAGGACGACACGACGGCCGCGCAGAACGCCGTCGCGAAGAACGCGGGCGGCACCACGCCGGCGCGGGCCGACTCGACGTTCTGATGGCTGCGCCAGGAGAGACCTACGGGGAAACGGGGAGTAAGTAGTGGCAGGCGGAACGAACTTCGAGAGCTACGAGCACGACAAGCTGCGGAAGATGGTCGACAGCACGGACCCTTCAAAGGTCCTGAGCCGAGGCACCCAGCTGCAGTCGGCCGGCCGTGTCCTGAAGGAACTGAGCGCGGCACTCAAGTCGCACATCGACCAGGTCCACTGGGAAGGCCCCGCCGCCGAGAGCTTCAAGACCTGGGCCGGGAACCTGCATCAGTCCGCCGGGCTGCTCGGTGACTACTCCAAGACCGCCGGCGAAGCCATGCACCAGGCCGGTGAAGCGCTCAGCACCGCAAAGTCCGCTGTGCCCGAACCGCCGCACACGGAGATCGCGACGGTCACCAAGCGCAACAGCCAGACGGTCTACATGCCCTCAAGCGTGCAGCTCGCGGTCGGTCAGTCCGTCGACGATTACATGAAGACGGTCAACAAGGGCTGGGTCACTGGGACCGAGGCCGCCCAGGCCCAGGCGAAGGTCCAGAAGGAGCACCAGGAAGCCGTCCTCCAGATGGAGAAGCTCGCGCAGGCGTACGACGCGGCGACGACGAAACTGGCCGGGCTTGGGCCAGTGGACCTCCCGGGGACGCCCACAGCTAACAAGGGCACTGACTCGGAATACACCAGGGACGCTGGATACACAGGCGGCCCCGGAGGGACTGTTCGTAGCGTTCGCACAGGTAGTGGCGGCAGTACCAGCGGTGGTTACCGTCCGTCCGGCGGCAGCTACAGCGGCGGCTCGGTCGCGATTCACAACCCCAGGTCGGACTCGCAGGCGCCGAGTGAGCCGGGACACGGTGACCCGATTCCGTCGCGAAACGGTGGCCAGGTGCCGCCGACGCCGGTGGACCCGGGTTCCTCGACGCCGCCCTCTGTGCCGTCGGAACCCGTCCACCGTCCCGGTACCGGCCTCGACAGCCTGCCGACCGCGCCGACCCTGCCAGGTCAGACCGGCCCGCTCGGCCCCAGTGGTGGTGGAAGCCTTCCGCCTGACGGTCCGAGTGGGATTCCCGGATACCCGAGTGGCCCCGGTGGTACCCAGGGATATCCGGGTGGTCCGGGTGGTGGCCCGGTGACCGGTTTCCCGGCCGGGGCCGGCGGCGGCTCGATCCCGGCCAAGGGTGGTGGCGGATCCGTCTCAGGCAAGGGCGGAGGCTCGATCCCCGCCCGTACGGCTCCGTTCGGCGGCGGCTCGGTGCCGGGAAAGTCCGGCGGCAGCCAGGGTCTGCCCAGCGGGACGGTCTTCGGCGCACGCGAGGCCCAGGCGGGCCGGGCGGGAGCGGCCGGCAGCGCGGGCGGGGTAGGCGGCATGCATCCGGGGATGGGTGGTGGTACCGGAGCCGTTGGTTCGGGCAGCAGTTCGCGAGGCCGGGGCCTGACCTCGACCGGAGGAGGGGCAGTCGGCGGCCGCAAGGGACCGGCTGCCGGCGGGGAGTTCACGCCAGGTGGCACGGGCCTGCGCAACCGGGCTGCTGCTGCGGGAGCCGTTGAGGGCGAAGCCCGCTCCGGGCAGAACGGCATGATGGCCCCTGGAACGGCGGGTCACTCCGGGCGGAACGAGCGCGATCGCCGCAAACGGGCCGACTACCTCCACGAGGACGAGGAGACCTGGACCAGCGGTACGCCGCACAGCAACCCGGACGTGATTGAGTAGGACGGCAACGACTGCCCGGCCACTGGGCTCTCCCGGTGGCCGGGCAGACCTGTTCGGGGCACGCTCCCCGGTCGACGGAGAGATTGACGAGGAGTTGCGATGGGGCGGACGAACATGCGATCTCGTTGGCGGGTGCTTGCCGCCGCGCTTCTGGCGACGGGAGTCGTGGTCGGCCCGGTCGCAGTGCCAGCACTAGCCGATGGTTCCATTCGCACGGATCAATGGCATCTGGATGCGATGCATGCGCCGGAGATGTGGAAGGTCTCCAAGGGGCAAGGTGTCACGGTGGCTGTAGTTGACGGTGGATTCAAGCTTGACCACCCCGATTTGGTTGGACAGTTTCTGCCCGGCAAAGACTTCAGTGGCAGTTCAGGCGGGGTGGGTTCATACACTGACGGACACGGAACCCAGATGGCCAGCCTCATTGCAGGATCCGGAAAGAACCAAGGCGGCGGCGGTGCTTACGGCTTGGCGCCCGCTGCAAAGATTCTTCCCTTGAAGATTAACAACGGGTCTGTAATGCCGCTCGTCACTGCTGATTTCCTTGAGCAGATCGGACAGGCTGTCGCCTATGCCGCTGACCAAGGCGCCAAGGTTATCAGTATTTCGCAGGGAATGGATTCAGTCCCAGCCTCCCCGGAAGATGTCGCCAAGCTGAACCGCATTCTTGCAGCCGCTCGCGCCAAGGGCGTCCTGGTGGTTGCCGCTGCTGGAAATGAGGCGCAGTCGGGGAATCCAGTCGAGTATCCGGGTGCGCTGCCTAATGTAGTTGGTGTCGGGGCCGTTGACCGGGACGGAACTGTAACGGCAGAGTCCGAGCAGGGGCCGCAGGTTGCTCTGGTTGCGCCCGGTATAGACATGATCGCCGCTTGCACGGCTCCGTCGGGATACTGCAAGGGGCATGGAACCTCCGACGCGACCGCCCTGGTTTCCGCTTCGGCTGCATTGGTGTGGTCGGTGCATCCGGACTGGACGGCCAATCAAATTCTGCGGGTTCTCATCAACACGGCGGGTAAGTCGAGCGATGGGGCCATTCGAAACAACGATGCCGGTTATGGAGCGGTCAGGCCGCGGATCGCGCTGACGAGTCCTGGCGACCCGGGGCCGGCGGACGTGTCGCCGATCCCGGTTCCAGAGGCCTCGGTGTCGGCCGCTCCGTCGCCCTCGGCGAGCCCGTCGGCTGGTGCGTCGTCGGCTCCGAGTTCGGCGGCTCCGAGCCCGAGTGATGTGGCCGTGGGGGCGCCGCCGGTGGAGCCGAGGGTGGAGAAGTCCGCTGGTTCGGGTGGTGCGTTGCCGGTCGTGGCCGGTGTGGTGGGTGGGTTGGTGCTGGTCGCCGGTGTGGTGTTCGTCGTGTTGCGGCGGCGGAAGGCGGGTGGGCGGCCTGTGGTGCCGCCGGGGGAGGACCCGTACGTGCGGTGATCTGGGCGCCTGCGCTGGTGTGCGCCGCCGGTGTTGAGCCGGGGGCGCGTGGGGTGGGGGTGTGCGCGGGGGTCACTCGGGTGGGGGCTGGTGGCGGGGCGGGCTGGTGTCCAGGGTGGTGGTATGGATGCGGAGGAAGCCCGGCGGGCGGGGCAGTTGAGGCGTGCGGCGGCTGCGGCGCTGATCGGTACGGCGATCGAGTTCTACGACTTCTTTTTGTACGGGACGGCGGCGGCCTTGGTGTTCGGGTCGGTGTTCTTTCCTGAACTGGGCACGGTGGGAGCGCTGTTGGCGGCGTTCTCGGTGTATGCGGTGGCGTTCTTGGCCCGGCCGCTGGGGGCGGTGGTGTTCGGGCATTTCGGGGACCGGGTGGGGCGGAAGGCGACGCTGGTGGTGTCGCTGTTGTTGATGGGGCTGTCTACGGCGGCGGTGGGGGTGTTGCCGGGGTTCGGGTCGTGGGGGTGGTGGGCGCCGGTGGCCCTGGTGGTGTTGCGGGTGTGTCAGGGCGTGGGGTTGGGCGGGGAGTGGGGCGGGGCGGCGCTGCTGATCGCGGAGAACGCGCCGGCCGGGCGGCGGGGGCGGTACGGGGCGTTCCTGCAGTTGGGGCCGACGAGCGGGTTCGTGTTGGCGAACGGGGTGTTCCTGGCGGTCCAACTCGGCCTGGACGGGCGGGCGTTCCGGGAGTGGGGCTGGCGGGTGCCGTTCCTGGCGTCGTTGGGGCTGGTGGCGGTGGGGCTGTTCGTGCGGCTGCGGTTGGAGGAGACGCCGCTGTTCCGGCCGGACGAGCCGAGGGACCGGGCGCCGGTGGTGGAGGTGTTGCGCGGGCACTGGCGCACGGTGCTGCTGGGCTGTGGGGCGATCACCGTGGGGTACGCGCTGTTCTACCTGACCACGACGTACGCGTTGGCGTACGCGACGTCCGGGCTCGGGGTGGCGAGTTCGCTGGTGTTGGTGATGCTGCTGGTGGGCGCGCTGGGCATGGGCGTGACGGTGTGGGTGAGCGCGTCGCGCAGTGACGGGTGGGGGCGGCGGCGGACGCTGTGCTGGGCGACGGGTCTGGCGGCGGGGTGGTCGCTGGTGCTGTTCCCGTTGCTGGAGACGGTGCGCCGGCCGTTGATGTTCGTGGCGCTGGCGGGTGCGCTGGTGGTGCTGGGGTGCCTGATGGGGCCGGTGGCGGCGTTCCTGCCGGAGTTGTTCCCGACCCGGGTGCGGTACACGGGTGCCGCGTTGACGTACAACCTGGGCGGCGTGGTGGGCGGGGCGACGACGCCGCTGGTGGCGACGCGGCTGACGGAGGCGTACGGGACGGCGGAGCCGGTCGGCTGGTACCTGGTGGGGTTGGGCGTGGTGGCGCTGGGCTGCCTGTGGCTGCTGCCGGAGACCGGCGGCGCGGAGTTGGGGGCGGTGGACGGCGGACGCCGCCGGGCGCCCCTCCTGGGGGCGGACCCGGCGGCGTAGGTGCCGACCGTGCGGTGCGGTCAGCCGGCGAGGGCGGCGCGGCCGGCCAGCACGATGGCGGTGTGCTGGGCGACCCGCTCGCCGAGGTACTCGGCGGTCGCGATGTCGGCCTTGTGCACGGCCTCGGGGCCGGCGTCGGACGGGCTGGAGGCGGCGGCGCCGTTGAAGAAGCCGAGGCGGTTGAGGTCGTTCTCGGTGGCGGTGGTGGCGTTCCAGCCGGGCTTGAGGCCGAGGTTGACCCAGCTCATGGCGTGCTGGGCGGCGAGGGTCTGGAAGAAGCCGAGGGTGCCGGCCTTGTCGCCGCTCTTGGAGGCGGAGTTGGTGAAGCCGGCGGCGACCTTGTCCCGCCAGGCGTCGGAGAACCAGCGCTTGCTGGTGGCCTCGGCGAAGACGTGGAAGGCGCCGGAGGCGGTGCCCATGTAGGTGGGGGAGCCGAAGACGATCGCGTCGGCGGCGTCGAGCTGGGCCCACTGCTCGTCGGTGATGGTGTCGACGGCGATGGAGACGACCTCGGCGCCGGCGGCGGCGGCGCCGCGGGCGACGGCCTCGGCGATGACTGCGGTGTGGCCGTAGCCGGAGTGGTAGGCGAGGGCGACGGTCGGGCGGATGGCGGTCATACGGGGGCACTCCTGTACGGGAACGGGTGCGGGCAGGGGCAGGGGCAAGGCAAGGCAAGGCAAGGCAGGGACAAGCCGAGGAGCGACGGCGGGGCGTGCTGTCGCACCTCGACCCGCCGGCCTGGTCTCCAATATAGACCAAGTCTCCATTGGTTACCAAGGGTGGATTGGAGACCGCGGGGCTACCCTGGACGGCATGACGACGGAGGAAGCGGCCCGGGTGGAGAGCGGCACCGGGCGGCAGGGGCAGGAGCGGGAGGGCGGGCAGGACCGGGAGCAGGAGCTCGACGTCTTCGCCCAGCTCTGTCCCAGCCGCGCGATGTTCGCCGAACTGGCCGACAAGTGGTCGATGTTGATCCTGATGAGCCTCGCCGCCTGCGGACAGCAGCGGTTCTCCGAACTGCAGCGCGGCGTCGGCGGGGTCAGTCGCAAGATGCTCACCCAGTCGCTGCGCAGCCTGGAGCGCAGCGGACTGGTGCGCCGCACCGTGTTCCCGGAGACGCCGCCGCGGGTGGTCTACGACCTGCTGCCGCTCGGCCGGGAGCTGGCCGTGCTGCTGGCGCCGCTCGGCCGGTGGACGGAGCAGCGAACCGGGCAGATGCTGGCCGCCCGTGAGGAGTTCGACGAGACGCACGCCGAAGGCTGACCATGCGCGCGCCGAAGGCTGGCCGGGCCCGCGCCAAGGGCTGACCAGCCCCGTACCGAAGGCCGACCGGGCCCGCGCCGAGGGCCGGGTGCCCGCCCGCCGGGGGTCGGTCCGGCATGCGCCGGGGCCGCGGAGCCGATTTCCCTTCCGGGCCGCCAGCCGTGTAATGTCTTCCTTGTTCGACCGGCCCGGTGAAAGCCCGGCAAGCCCCTATAGCTCAGTCGGTAGAGCGTCTCCATGGTAAGGAGAAGGTCTGCGGTTCGATTCCGCATGGGGGCTCCATTCGAAGGCCCTCGCTTCATGGCGAGGGCCTTTTGCTGTTCCCCGATCAGGCCGCCCGGTCCAAGACGGCGGCCCAGTGCGGCGGCCGAACGCGGCGGCCTAGCGGGTCGGGTACGGAATGCGCTGTGATGGTGCGTCATCGGCCGCCCGCCCATGGGGTGCGGGCGCGAGCCGAACCCCGACCGGGAGGGCGTCATGGGCGTTCGACTCGTGGTGGTCGACGATCACCGGCTGTTGGCCGAGGCGCTGGCCACGGCGTTGCAGCTGCGCGGCCACCGGGTGCTCGCGGTCGGCTGCCCGGCCGGGGTCGCGGCTGATCTGGTGGTCGGCCGGCGGCCGGAGGTGTGTCTGCTGGGGGTGGCCGCGCCGAGTGAGCCGGCGGCTTTCGACGGGCTGCGCCGGATCCGCCGGGAGCGCCCCGAGGTGGCTGTGATCGTGCTCGGGCCGGTGGGTGAACTGCGCGGTGTGGCGGGGGCGTTCGCGGCCGGGGCGGCGGGGTACGTGCCGAGCGACGAGCGGATCGGGGTGGTCGAGCGGGCGATCGGGCGGGCTCGGGCGGGCGAGGCGGCGGTGGCCGTGGACGTGCTGCGCGGGGCCTTCGACCAGTTGCTGCGGCCGGTCGCCGAGCCGGACGACGAGGCGGTGCGGCTGCTGCGGTTGCTGACCCGTCGTGAGGTGCAGGTGCTGGCCCGGATCGCGGACGGGGAGGACACGGCGGCGATCGCCGCCGGGATGCGGATCGCCGCGAGCACCGCCCGGACGCACGTCCAGCGGGTGCTGATGAAGCTCGGTGCGCGGACCCGGCTGGAGGCGGCCGCGGTGGCGGCCCGTACCGGGCTGCTGGAGCGGATGGCCGGCGGCTGAGGGGGGCTCGGGTTTCGTGAAACCGGCTCCCGGGTGGCCCGTTCACGTGGTCCTGGGCACTCCGGCGGGCAGGGAGAATAGCCTCAGTCGTACACACGTCATCGACGGCCGCCGCTGATCCGGCGGACCGTCGCCCGCTGGAGGTCTCATCATGAGTAAGTACCTGGTCACGGGTGGCGCCGGCTACGTCGGCAGCGTGGTGGCCGCCCACCTGCTGGAGGCGGGGCACCAGGTGACCGTCCTGGACGATCTCTCCACCGGTTTCCGTGAGGGCGTCCCGGTCGGTGCCGAGTTCGTCGAGGGTCGGGTCCAGGAGGCCGGCCGGGTGCTGGACGGTTCCTTCGACGGCGTGCTGCACTTCGCCGCCTCCTCGCAGGTCGGCGAGTCGGTCGTGGACCCGGAGAAGTACTGGCGCAACAACGTGGCGGGGTCGCTGGAGCTGGTCGCGGCGATGCGCGCGGCGGGTGTGCGCAAGCTGGTGTTCTCGTCCACCGCCGCCGTCTACGGTGAGCCGGAGGTCGTGCCGATCGCGGAGACCGCCCGCACCTCGCCGACCAACGCCTACGGCGCCACCAAGCTCGCCGTGGACCACCTGATCACCAGCGAGGCCGTCGCGCACGGGCTGGCCGCCGTCTCGCTGCGCTACTTCAACGTGGCCGGTGCGTACGGCGCGTACGGGGAGCGCCACGACCCCGAGTCGCACCTGATCCCGCTGGTGTTCCAGGCGGCGCTGGGTCAGCGCCCGCACATCGCGGTGTACGGCGAGGACTACCCGACCCCGGACGGCACCTGCATCCGCGACTACATCCACGTCGCGGACCTGGCCGACGCGCACCTGCTGGCGCTGGACGCGGCCAAGCCGGGCGAGCACCTGATCTGCAACCTGGGCAACGGCAGCGGCTTCTCGGTGCGCGAGGTGATCGAGTCGGTCCGGCGCGTCACCGGCCGGGAGATCCCGGTGCAGGCGGCCGGCCGCCGGGCCGGCGACCCGGCCGTGCTGGTGGCCTCGGCCGCCCGCGCCCACGAGGCGCTGGGCTGGACGCCGCGCCGCCCGAACCTGGACGACATCGTCGCCGACGCCTGGAAGTTCGCCCTGGAGAAGCACGGCCAGTAGGCCGCAGGGCCCCGCAGGCGCCGCTCCCGGAGGTTCGGGGGCGGCGCCTCGGCGTTGCCCGCTTCGACCGGTGATGGCGTGAAATCCCGCCACTCGCGCACCTCCTGACGAAACTTCACCAAACCGCCACGAGGGGGTTTCCCGGCCCGTACGCTGAGTGCGGTACCGGTGGGGGCCGGCGCCCTTTTTCGGCCTCACCGGCCACCGGTGGGCGGGCGGAGTGACGGGCCCGGACCGCGGGTGCCGGGGCCGGTCCCCGCCCCCGGGCTCGGGCCGGTCTGAGCAGGGGGGTAGTGACGATGGGGCGGATCCGCGTCCTGGTGGTCGACGACCACCGGATCTTCGCCGAGGCCCTGGCCGCGGCGCTCGCCGCCGAGCCCGACGTGGAGGTGGGGGCGGCCGGCAGCGGGGCCGCCGCCGAGCGGGCGCTGGAGCGTGCCGCCGTCGAGGGGCGGGCCTTCGACGTGGTTCTGATCGACGCCGACCTGGGGGCCGAGGGCGTCGCTTCGGCGGGTGCCCGGAGCCGGCCCGGCCCGGACGCGGCCGACGCGGCCCGGCGGCGGCTGGCCCCGGCGGTGCCGCCGCCCCGCCACCCGGTCGGCCCGCCGGTGGTGCCGTCCGGCGGGCGCTCGGTGGACCTGCTGCGCCCGGGTGGGCGCGGCGCGGAGCCGACCCGCTCCGACGTGTACCGGGCCGACCAGCTCAGAACCGCGCCTCCGGCACCGGACGGCATCACCCTGCTCGCCCGGGTCCGCCGCGCCCATCCGGGGCTGCGGGCGGTCGTGCTGGCCGCCGCCGACGATCCGCACCGCGCCGCCCGGGCCCTGCACGCGGGTGCCACCGGCTGGGTGGCCAAGGAGAGTTCGCTGGCCAGGCTGCTCGCGGTGGTCCGGGGAGTGCTGCGGGACGAGACGCACCTGCCGCCCGCGCTGCTGACCGGGGTGATCCGCGAGCTGACCACCGCCCGGCGGGACCGCACCGAGAGCGAGCGGCTGGTCGACACCCTGACCCCGCGGGAGAAGCAGATCCTGCGCTGCATGGTCGCGGGCCTGGGCCGGCAGGCGGTCGCGGAGCGGCTCTACCTGTCGCCGCACACCGTCCGGACGCACATGCAGAACGTGCTCGGCAAGCTCGGGGTGCACTCCACGCTGGCCGCGGTGGCGGTGGCCCGCCGGGCCGGGGTCAGCCCGGCTGAGCCGGCCCTGCCGGCGCCGCCGTCCATCGTGACCGCGGTGGACCGGACGTGAGCTCCGGGGCCCGGATCAGCCCGGGATGTTGTCGAAGGGGGCGACCAGCTGCCGCAGGAGCGCGGCGAGTTCGCCCCGCTGGCCGGAGCTGAGCTGGGCGAGCAGTTCGCGTTCGTGTGCGAGCAGTCCGGCGAGTGCCTGGTCGGCGCGGTCGCGGCCGTCGTCGGTGAGCCGGACGAGCACGCCGCGCCGGTCGTCCGGGTCGGGCAGGCGCTTGACCAGGCCTTTGCCGGTGAGGCGGTCGATGCGGTTGGTCATGGTGCCGGAGGTGACCAGGGTCTGGGTGAGCAGCTGGCCGGGGGAGAGCTGGTAGGGGGAGCCGGCCCGGCGCAGGGCGGTCAGGACGTCGAACTCCCAGGGCTCCAGCCCGTGCTCGGCGAAGGCGGTGCGGCGGGCGCGGTCGAGGTGCCGGGCGAGCCTGCTGACCCGGCTGAGTACCTCCAGCGGCTCCACGTCGAGGTCGGGGCGCTCTCGGCGCCACGCTGCGACCAGCCTGTCGACCTCGTCCTCCATGACGATCAGTGTATCGGTGGATGTGTCGATGTGAAGTCTCTTGACGTCGAGAAATGTGCCAGCAAGGCTACCTGGGATATCTTGATGTCGAGATACTTGTGAGGTGGACCATGACCAGTCCCGTCTGGGACCCGGCGCAGTACCTGCGCTTCGCGGACGAACGCACCCGTCCGCTGCGCGACCTGCTCGCCCGCGTCCCCGCCCTCCCGAACCCGGGCGATCCCGTGATCCTCGACATCGGCTGCGGCCCCGGCAACTCCACCGCCGTGCTGCGCGCACGCTGGCCGCACGCCCGCCTCACCGGCGTCGACAACTCCGCCCCGATGCTCGCCACCGCCCGCACCGACGGTGAGCCCACCGCCGACTACCTGCTCGCCGACGCCCGCGACTACGACCCGGCCCCGGCCGGACCCGACCTGATCGTCTCCAACGCCACGCTGCAGTGGATCGACGGCCACCTCGACCTCGTCCCGCGCTGGGCCGGCGCCCTGCGGCCCGGCGGCACCGTCGCCTTCCAGGTCCCCGGCAACTTCGACGCCCCCAGCCACACCCTGCTCGCCGAACTCCGGCGCAGCCCCCGCTGGCGCGGCCTCCTCGGCGACGACGCCGCCAGGGCCGGTGTCCACCCGCCCGAGCGCTACCTGGACGCCCTCACCGCCGCCGGCTGCACGCCCGACGTCTGGGAGACCACGTACCGCACCCTGCTCCCGGGCCCGGACCCGGTCCTCGCCTGGGTCAAGGGCACCGCCCTGCGCCCCGTCCTCACCCGGCTGACCGACCCCGGCCGCCAAGCCGCCTTCCTCGCCGAGTACGGGGCGCTCCTGCGCGAGGCCTACCCGGCCGGACCGCACGGCACCGTCTTCCCGTTCCGGCGGATCTTCGCCGTCGGGACCAGGGTCTGATGCGAGGCGGGCGGGCCTGATGCGGGGCGGGAGGGCCGTCGGTCCTTCCGCCCGCAGGTCAGTCCTTGCGCCCGCCGACCAGCCTCGGGTGCCGCTCCAGGCCCTCCAGCCCGTGCCAGGCCAGGTTCACCAGGTGCGCCGCGACCTGCGCCTTGTCCGGCTTGCGGACCTCCAGCCACCACTGCCCGGTCAGTGCCACCATGCCGACCAGCATCTGCGAGTACATCGGGGCCAGTCGCGCGTCGAAGCCCCGGGACTTGAACTCCAGGCCGAGGATGTCCTCCACCTGCGTCGCGATGTCGCTGATCAGTGACGCGAAGGTGCCGGTCGACTGGGCCACCGGGGAGTCCCGGACCAGGATCCGGAAGCCGTCCGTCGAGGTGTCGATGTAGTCCATCAGCGCGAACGCGGCCTGCTCCAGCAGCTCCCGCGAGTGCCCGCCGGTCAGCGCCCCCGTGACCATGTCCAGCAGCAGCTGCATCTCGCGGTCCACCACCACCGCGTACAGCCCCTCCTTGCCGCCGAAGTGCTCGTACACCACCGGCTTCGACACCCCGGCCCGCTCGGCGATCTCCTCCACCGAGGTGCCGTCGTAGCCGCGCTCCGCGAACACCGTCCGCCCGATCTCCAGCAGCTGCTCCCGCCGCTGCTTGCCGGTCATCCGGACCCGCCCGCCCCGGCGGCGCGGCGCCGGGGCGGGCGCACCTCCCGAGGCGCCCCCGCCCGCCGGTGCAGCGGTTCGCGGACGGGCCGGCGCCGCGTCGGGCGCCGCGTCCGTCCGCGTGCTCTGGTGGCCGCCTGTGCTGTCTGCGCTGCTCCCGTTCACCCCTACATCATGCTGGAAGCGACGACTCATGCGGCGCGGCGGGCGGCGATCCGTTGTGCGTCCGGCCAACGGACGTCCCGGACCCAGCCGGCCAGCTCGAACCAGCGGATCAGCCGGGCCGAGGAGTCGATCTGCCCGCGCAGCACCCCGTGCCGGGCGGCGGTCGGGTCCGCGTGGTGCAGGTTGTGCCAGGACTCGCCGCAGGAGAGCACCGCCAGCCACCAGACGTTGCCCGAGCGGTCCCGGGAGCGGAACGGGCGGCGGCCGACGGCGTGGCAGATCGAGTTGATCGACCAGGTGACGTGGTGCAGCAGGGCTACCCGGACCAGCGATCCCCAGAAGAAGGCGGACAGCGCGCCCGACCAGGACAGCGTCACCAGCCCGCCGACCAGCGGGGGGAGCAGCAGCGAGATCATGGTCCAGAGCCAGAACAGCCGGGAGATCCGCCGTATGGCCGGATCGCGGACGAGGTCCGGCGCGTACGTGAGCTGCGGGGTCTGCTCCTCGTCGAACATCCAGCCCATGTGCGCCCACCACAGGCCCTTGAGCAGGGCGGGGAGGCTCTCCCCGTAGCGCCACGGCGAGTGCGGGTCGCCGTCCTTGTCGCTGAACCGGTGGTGCTTGCGGTGGTCGGCCACCCAGCGCACCAGCGGGCCCTCGACCGCCAGGCTGCCGGCGATCGCGAGGGCGAGCCGCATCGGGCGGTTGGCCTTGAACGCGCTGTGGGTGAAGTAGCGGTGGTAGCCGACGGTGATGCCGTGGCAGGTGAGGAAGTACATGGCGACGGTGATCGCCGCGTCCGTCCACCCCAGTCCCCACCCCCAGGCCACCGGCACGGCGGCCAGCAGCGCGGTGAACGGCAGGAGGATGAACAGCCCGAGCGCGAGCCGTTCGGCGAGGCCCTGCTTCTCCCCGCCGCGGGTGGCGGACAGCCGGGTGGCGGCGGTGTCGGTGGGATCGGGGGATTCGGTGGGAAGCGCGGCGTTCCCCGCGCTCGGCTCGCCGGCCTTGGTGGTCATGGGCGTCCCTTTGCGGCATCTCTGTGCGGGAGGGAGGAGCGGAGGCTACGTTGGCGTAACCTACGGCATCGTAGGTTGCGCTCCGTGGCGAAGGGAACACGCCGCCGCACGGCGCTTGAGTGAATTCACCCGACTGGATGGATGAACCGGCGGCCCGGCTTGTTCGACCGTTTCCGGCGGATCGGGGCCTGCGGATCGCGGCAGTTGATACCCATGGCCGGGTCGACTCGGGTAGGGTCTGAGCAACCATCCGCCGTGGTGTAATGGCAGCACAGGGCCCTTTGGAGGCCTTTGTCTGGGTTCGAATCCTAGCGGCGGAGCCTCTGCACGCCTCAGGTTCGGGCGTACCGCCGAACCGCCGGTATTGTCGGTGCTGCTCGGCGGACTGTGCGAATGGCGACCGGCCTCGGTCCGGTCCGGGCCCGTTCTGCCCGCTCTGTGAACCGACCGAGGAGCCTCCCCGCATGGGTGCCAATTCGCTTGCCGCCGTTGTCGTGCTCGCCGCCGGTGGCGGGACCCGGATGAAGTCGAACAAGCTGCCCAAGGTGCTGCACGAGGTCTGCGGCCGGTCGCTGGTGGGTCATGCCGTCTCGGCGGCCCGCGAACTGACGCCGGAGCAGCTCGTCGTGGTGGTCGGACACCAGCGGGACCAGGTCCAGGAGCACCTCGCGGCGCACTACCCGGCGGCCCGCCCGGTGGTGCAGGAGGACCAGAAGGGCACCGGGCACGCGGTGCGCACGGCGCTGGAGGCGCTGGCCGCCGACGGCGTGGTGCTGGACGGCACGGTGATCGTCACCGCCGGGGACTCCCCGCTGCTGACCGGGGACACGCTGCGCCGCCTGGCGAAGGCCCACACCGCCCAGGACAACGGGGTCACCGTGCTGACCGCGGTCGTCCCCGAGCCCTTCGGCTACGGCCGGATCCTGCGGGACGAGGACGGCACCGTCGCCGCGATCGTCGAGGAGCGGGACGCCACCGCCGTCCAGCGCTCGATCGCCGAGATCAACTCGGGCGTCTTCGCCTTCGACGCCAAGCTGCTGGTCGAGGCGCTGGCCGAGCTCACCACGGACAACTCGCAGGGCGAGGAATACCTCACCGACACCCTGGAGATCCTGCGCACCGCCGGGCACCGGGTGGGCGCCGTGGTCGCGGAGGACCACCGGGACATCCTGGGCATCAACGACCGGGTGCAGCTCGCGCAGGCCCGTCGGCTGCTGAACGACCGCCTGCTGGAGCGGGCGATGCGGGCCGGCGTCACCGTGGTGGACCCGGCGACCACCTGGATCGACGTGCAGGTGACGTACGAGCCGGACGCCCTCGTGCTGCCGAACACCCAGCTGCAGGGCGCCACCCACCTGGGCGAGGGCTGCGAGGTCGGCCCGAACTCGACCCTGACCGACACCCTGATCGGCGCCGGCGCCCGTGTGAGCAACACCACGGCGGACCGCGCCGAGGTGGGCGAGCTGGCCACCGCCGGCCCGTACGCCTACCTGCGGCCGGGGGCCAGGCTGGCCCGCAAGGCGAAGGTCGGCACCTACGTCGAGGTGAAGAACTCCGAGCTGGGCGAGGGCGCCAAGGTGCCGCACCTCTCCTACATCGGGGACACCACGATCGGCGAGGGCACCAACGTCGGCGCGGCCTCCGTCACCGTGAACTACGACGGCGTCAACAAGCACCGCACGGTGATCGGTGCGCACTGCCGCACCGGCTCCGACAACATGTTCATCGCCCCGGTGACGATCGGGGACGGCGCCTACACCGCGGCCGGTTCGGTCATCACCACCGACGTCCCGCCGGGCGCGCTCGGAGTGAGCCGGGCGCACCAGCGCAACATCGAGGGCTGGGTGGAGCGCAAGCGCCCGGGGACCACCTCCGCGCAGGCCGCGAAGGTTGCGACGGACGGGGCCGCGGACGCCTGACGGGGCGGGCGGGAGCCCGAGGGCGGTCCCGGGGCGGACGGTTTCTGCGTGGGCGCGTAACCTTGGGGACATACGTGCGCCACTGGGCTTACGGCCCGTGTCCAGGCGTACCGACAATTCCCCCGACCCCTCGTGCGAGCCGGCTGCGCCTGCCCGCACGGGACGACGGGGTTCAGCGTCAGCAACGCGAGGAGACGGTGCAGTGAGCGGGATCACGACGTCGGGTGAGAAGAAACTCAAGCTCTTCTCCGGCCGTGCCCACCCGGAACTGGCGAGGGAGGTGGCCGAGGCGCTCGGGACCGAGCTCGTCCCGACCAAGGCCCTGGACTTCGCCAACGGCGAGATCTACGTCCGCTTCCTGGACTCCGCCCGCGGCGCGGACTGCTTCGTGATGCAGAGCCACACGGCTCCCATCAACCAGTGGATCATGGAACAGCTGATCATGATCGATGCGCTGAAGCGGGCCTCCGCCAAGAGCATCACCGCGATCCTGCCGTTCTACGGGTACGCCCGCCAGGACAAGAAGCACCTGGGCCGCGAGCCCATCTCGGCGCGCCTGGTCGCCGACCTGCTGCGCCAGGCGGGCGCCGACCGGCTGATGGCCGTGGACCTGCACACCGCGCAGATCCAGGGCTTCTTCGACGGCCCGGTGGACCACCTGTTCGCGCTGCCGATGCTGGCGGACTACGTGGGCGGGAGGGTGGACCGCTCCAAGCTGACCATCGTGTCGCCGGACGCCGGCCGGGTGAAGGTGGCCGACCAGTGGTGCGACCGGCTGGACGCGCCGCTGGCGATCATCCACAAGCGCCGCGACATGACCCAGGCCAACACCATCCTGTCGGCCGAGGTCGTCGGTGACGTCAAGGACCGGGTCTGCGTCCTGGTCGACGACATGATCGACACCGCCGGCACGATCTGCGCCGCGGCTGACGCGCTGTTCGACAACGGTGCGGCGGACGTCCTGGTGGCGGCCACCCACGGCGTGCTCTCCGGCCCGGCCGCGGACCGGCTGAAGAACTCGCGGGTCAGCGAGTTCGTGTTCACCAACACGCTGCCGACCCCGGGGCAGATTCAGCTGGACAAGATCACCACGCTGTCCATCGCCCCCTCGATCGCGGCCGCGATCCGCGAGGTGTTCGAGGAGGGTTCGGTCACGAGCCTCTTCGAGGGCGTGCACTGACGAAGCCCGACGGCGGCGGCCCCGGTCCGGATCGGTCC
>NZ_JBHXTQ010000105.1:0-25273 GCF_042677305.1 Kitasatospora sp. NPDC127121
TCGCGTGACCGTCCGGGGTGGGGGTCAGCTCGGGAAGGGCCAGGTCGGGCACCACGGCCAGGTGATCTGGCCGGGGTAGGGCGGGCCCCACGGCGGGCACTTGGGCAGGGTCGGCGTCCCCGGGGCGCTGGTCCACAGGATCTTGCCGTTCAGCTGGACGGCGATCGCACCCTCGTTGTAGACGGCCAGTTCGGCGCCGGGGTTGCCGCCGGTGTTGCTGGCCCACAGCGGGGTGTTGGCGGCGGAGTACACGACGAGGTTGCCGTCGCCCTGCATGACCAGGATGTTGCCGTTGGGGATGGCGCCCTTGGCGACCCAGATCGGGGTGGTGTCGCGGTACAGGACGACGTTGCCGTCGCCCTGCATGGCCAGCATGATGTGGCCGTTCGGCGAGTACCAGGCCTGGTTGCGGTTCAGCAGGCTGTTCATCGGGATGTGGGTGGGCTCGGACAGCGCGGCGGTCACGGCGGCCGGAGCCGCGGTGGGGGCGGCGGCCTGGGCGGCGTCGGCGGTACCCGTGGTGAGGGCGCCGAACCCGATCGTGGCGAGGGCGGCCAGGGCGGCGACCCGGGAGCGGAGTCTGGACATGGGTGGGCTTGAAGTCCTTCCGGGGAAAGCGGAGTTGACGAAGTAGCGGGAGGGTTTCCTGTGGCGCCCGTCCCGCTGCGTCCGGCGCCGCACCGAACGTTAGGTCCGCGGCGCGCCGCCGATCGGCAGATCCACCGGCAGCTTCCCGCTCGCCCGCCCGCCCGCTCACCGCCTTCGACAGCGCCGGCACCGACTCGTGGTGCGGTAAGCGGGCGCTCCCAGCCCCCGCTGGGCCGCTTCGGTACGGTGCCGCCACCGCGACGCCAAAGCCTGACCCTGCCGGGGACCTCGGAGCTTCCCGGCCCGGCCCCGGACGCTCAGCAGCAGCCCCACTGCGGGGTGGGCGCGGTGGCCGGGATCGCGGAGGCCCGGGCGGCGGGTGCCGGCGGGTGGATGGTCGTTCCCGCCTTGATCGTCTCGACGACCTCGATGTCGCGGATCGCCTCCGGGTCGACCGTCAGCGGATTGGCGCTGAGGATCACCAGGTCCGCGAGCTTGCCGACCTCGATGCTGCCCTTGCGGTCCTGCTCGCCGTACTGGTGGGCGGCGTCGAGGGTGATCGCGCGGACCGCCTCCAGGGCCGACACCCGCTGCTCCGGCCCGAGGACGACCCCGTCGGTTCGGGTGCGCCGGGTCACCTGGCTGGACAGCACGGCGATCGAGTCGGGCAGCGCCACCGGCGCGTCGTGGTGCGAGGTGTAGCGCAGGCCGCGGTCGAGCGCCCAGCGGGCGGGGGAGATGGTGGCCGCCCGCTGCTCGCCGAAGACGGTCCCGCGGTACCAGTCGCCCCAGTAGTAGGTGTGCATGGAGAAGAAGGACGGCACGATCCCCAGCCGGGCGAACGCCTCGACCTGGTCCTCGCGGGCGGTCTGCGCGTGGATGGCCACGGTCGGGCGCCGGCCCGGCCCGGCCGCCTCGACCGCCCGGAGGAACTGGTCGATCGCCGCGTCGCCGTTGACGTGCGCCAGGACCTGCCAGCCCCGCTCGACCGCCGTGCTGACCTGCTTGTCCACCACCGTGCCGTCCGGCTCCGCCGGGTACCCGCAGTAGTCCTCGGGCTTCCCGGCCGGCGGCGTCAGGTACGGCGCGGTGAGCCACGCCGTGCGGCCCTGCGGCGAGCCGTCCAGCACCAGCTTCACCCCGGCCGCGCGGACGCCGTCCACGTACTCGTCGCTCACCCCGATCGGGTCGTCCAGCGCGGAGGACATCGCCTCGCCGGCCTTCACGTACGCGACCACGTCGACCGCGAACGGCACGGCGGCGGCCGTGTCCCGCAGCGCCTTGAGGTTGTCGAGGGTGGTGCCGCCCTCCTGGACGGTGGTGAAGCCGAAGCTCGCCGCCGTGGCCGCGCCGGTGATGAACAGCATCAGCAGTGCCCGTTCGGGCAGCCCCGCGAGCGCCAGGTCCGAGGCCGGGGTGAACGCCTTCTCCTCCAGGACCCCGTCGGGCTCGCCGTGCGCGGGCGGGACGGCGAGTTCGCGCCGCCGGATCACGCCGCCCTCGGGGTCGGGCGTGGCGGCCGAGTAGCGGAGCCGTTTCAGGCCGAGGCTGTTCACCGCGCCGAGGTGGAAGGACTGGTGGATGGCGAGCACCGGGCGGTCCCTGGACACCTCGTCGAGGTCCTCGCGGGTGGGGTGGCGGCCCTCGGCGAGCATCGCGTCGTCGTAGCCGAACCCGACGATCCACTCGGAGTCCGCGCCCACCGTGCTCCCGGCCCAGGCGCGCAGCTTGTCCTTCAGCGAGTCGAGCCCGGTGACGTCGCCGTCCGGTGCGGCCAGCAGGTTGGCGATGGTGGCCTGGAGGCCGATGCCGCCGAGGTGCCCGTGCGCGTCGACGAACCCGGGCAGCAGGGCGCGGCCCTCAAGGTCCCGTACGACGGTGTGCGGGCCGCTCCACTGGTCCAGCGCCTCCTGCCGGGGGCCGACGAAGACGATCGTGCCGTCCTTGACGGCCACGGCCTCGGGGGGCCGGGCGTCACTTTCGGCGCTCTCGGAGCTTTCGGCGCTTTCGGCGCTCTCGGCGACGGTGACGATCTCGCCGCCGTGGAGGATGAGGTCGGCCTGCTGGGCCATGCGGGTCTCCTGGAGGTAGGGGTTTGCGCCACGCTCCTACCCGTGGTGACCGCGGAATCACCTTCTGTGGCGCCGGTCTGTCCGTATGTCGCTCCCGCACGGCGGTTGCGGGTGTCTTCGGTGTCCCAGGTGTCCCGGGTGTCTCAGCGCTGCTCCTCCGGGCGGCCCTCGAGCTCCCAGCGGGTGTGGAAGGTCCCGTCCCGGTCGACGCGGCGGTAGGTGTGCGCGCCGAAGAAGTCCCGCTGGCCCTGCACCAGTGCGGCCGGGAGGCGCCCCGCCCGCAGGCCGTCGTAGTAGGCGAGCGCGGTCGCGAAGCCGGGGGCGGGCACCCCGAGTTCGACCGCCGCCGAGACGACCCGTCGCCAGGCCGACTGCGCGGAGCCGAGCGCCTCCCGGAAGTGCGCGTCGGTCAGCAGGGTGGGGCGCTCCCGGTCGGCCTCGTACGCGTCCCTGATCCGGTCCAGGAACCGGGCCCTGATGATGCAGCCGCCGCGCCAGATCGCGGCCATCTCGCCGGGGTCGATCTGCCAGGAGTACTCCGCGCTGCCGGCCTGGATCTGGTTGAAGCCCTGGGCGTAGGCCACCATCTTGGAGGCGTACAGCGCCTGCTCGACGTCGTCGGCGAACCGGTCCGATGCCGCGCTGTCGAGCCAGGTCTCGGTGGGGCCGGGCAGCCCCCGGCCGGCCTGCCGGAGCGGCACGCTGCCGGACAGCGCCCGGGCGAAGACCGCCTCGGCGATCCCGCTGACGGGCACGCCGAGCTCCAGCGCGCTCTGGACGGTCCAGCGGCCGGTGCCCTTCTGCTCGGCCTGGTCCAGCACGATGTCGACGAAGGGCTTCCCGGTCGCCGCATCGGTGTGGGCGAGGATCTCGGCGGTGATCTCGATCAGGTAGGACTCCAGGCGCCCGCCGTTCCACGCCCGGAAGACCTCGGCGATCGCGTCGGGTTGCAGTCCGGCTCCGTGCCGCAGCAGGTCGTACGCCTCGGCGATGAGCTGCATGTCGGCGTACTCGATGCCGTTGTGGACCATCTTGACGAAGTGGCCGGCGCCGTCCGGTCCGACGTGGGTGCAGCAGGGCTTGCCGTCGACCTTGGCCGCGATGTCCTCCAGCAGCGGTCCCAGGACCCGGTAGGCCTCCGGGGTGCCGCCGGGCATGATGCTCGGCCCCTCCAGGGCGCCCTGCTCACCGCCGGAGATGCCGCTGCCCACGAAGTGCAGGCCGCGTCCGCGCAGGGCCGCCTCCCGCCTCCTGGTGTCGAGGAAGTGCGCGTTCCCGCCGTCCACCACCACGTCGCCCTCGTCGAGCAGCGGTACCAGCTCGTCGATGACCGCGTCGGTCGGCGCCCCGGCCTTGACCATGATCACGATCAGGCGGGGGCGTTCCAGGGCCGCGACGAACTTCTCCGTGGTCTCGGCGGCCACGAACTCACCCTCGTGCCCGAACTCCTCCAGCAGCGCCGTGGTCCGCGCCAGCGTGCGGTTGTGCACGGCCACCCGGTAGCCGTGGCGGGCGAAGTTCCTGGCCAGGTTGCGGCCCATCACGGCCAATCCGGTGACGCCGATCCGGGCCGGTGCCTGCTCGGTCATGGCGGGAATCTCCAAGGGGGTCTCGGGGGCACAGGTGCTCGGGTGCTTGGGGCTGTCGGGACTACTCAGCGGAGAGCGCGAGGATCTCGTCCTCGGGAAGCTCGACGTACTCCTCGCCCTCCACCCGGATCTCCGATCCGGAGAGCCTGTTGAAGAGGATCTTCTCGCCGACCTTGACGTCCACCGGGTGCGGCTTGCCGCTCCCCAGCTGCCGGCCGGGCCCCACCGCCACCACCTCGCCCGTCCACGTCTCCGGGTCCTGCGGGGCCGAAACCCCGATCGGCTTGACGATCAGATGATCGTGCTTCGGGTGGAAGTCGGGCATGGCATGGTCCTCTCACGTAGCCGCCTGCGGCGCAGCCGGGGCCGCCCCCACACCTCGATTCTGCCGATCCGCGTCCGCGACCGCCCCACCAGCCGCTCGACGTCCACGCACCGGCGCGGCCGCTTCCCGCCGCCCGTCGCCCGCGGCGGGGCGGCCGAGTTTCCGGGCGCGGCATGCTCCGTTCGGGTCGCGGGGCGTCGGCCCGGGCGCAGCGCGGCGGCTCCGGTCGGCTACTGCAGCAGTGCGGCGTGCGGGTGGTCCGGGGCGGCCGGGCACGCGTAGATCTGCTGGTTGTACCCGTCGCCGACGGTGATCATGGTCGGTGCCGCAGGGTCGGGGTGGACGGCGTCCCGGTTCGCGGCGGCCCAGGTCGTGGCGTCCCGGTTCGTGGCGGCCCGGTCCTCGTACGGGATCCAGCTGTGGACGTCCGCGCGGTGCTCCTTCGTGGCGATGGTCAGCATCGGGTCCATCCGGCAGCCACAGGCGCGGCAGTACTGCGGAGCGGGGTCGGTGAAGCTCCAGGGCGCCCAGCCGCCAGCCTTCCAACCGGGGGCGACGGACAGCTCCCAGTCGTAGTACCTGTCCTCCGCCCCGTCGTAGGCACTGCCCGGCTCCGCGCCGGTCTTCCGCCGCGCGCTCCACGCCCGGACCTGCGCGCGCAGGTCCGGGTCGAGCTCCGCCGCCAGCGGGTACTCGGTGACCTGCTCGGGGGAGACCAGGCACGGCTGCGGCAGGTAGTCCTCGTACTGGATCGCGGGCGGCTGCGGAGGCGCGGTGAGGACCTCGCCGACCGCGGTGGCGGATCGCCAGAACAGCTCGGTCCTCGGCATGCTCTCCCAGGAGTAGTCGAAAGGGTGCTCGAATGGGTGGTCGAAGGGATGGTCGAAGGGACACCACAGAACCTGGAGCAGGTCCGCACCTTCGGGCGGACGCAGGTCGGGCACCTCGCGGACGTACAGCTGGGCCACGGCCAGCATCGCGACCGGCCCCTGCGGGCACGGGCGGCCGGCGCCGGCCCGATCCAGCACGGCGCGCTCCTGCGGGGTGTAGGAGCGGGCACCCGCTGGCCGGCTCCGGGCGGCCGCCCGGATCTCGCGCAACAGCCGGACATCCGCCGGGGAGGTCGCCGGCAGCACGGCCGGCACCCGGTGCGTGCCCTCGCAGTGCGGCCACGGCTCGGCGGCGGGCCACAGCAGTGGACCTCCGACCGAGCTCTCCCGCGGGGACGGCGATCCGGGCCGCGGGTGCAGCCGGGTCGCCGTCCGGGCCAGCGGGGCCAGTTGTGGGAAGGCCGCCACGATGTCGTCCGGCCTCGGCGGGGTGGTGCGGGTCATGCCGGCCTCCCAGCCGTACCGGTTCCGGTTCCTCGGTCCCCAGTTGCCCGGTCTCAGTTCCCCAGACCGGGCCCGCCGTTCTCGGGGATGTTCAGAAGGGTCTGCTCGTTGAAGACGGGCAGTGACGTGCCGTCGGGCAGCTGGACCGTGGCGCTCATGCTCGCGCCCCACGGGATGGTGCTGCTGTCGTCCCGGTAGAGGGGCGTCACCACGTAGTACACGGCGGCGTTCCCGTCCGCGGACAGCGCGTTCACCTCCTTCTGGACCCTGGCCTCGAACATCCTCATGCTGATCCCCTTGATGTTCAGCCCGAGCTGGTAGCACGGGACGAGGTTGATCCAGTCCTCCTTGTGACTGCCCCTCCCCCCGAGGACGTTGGCGATCAGGTGGCAGCGGGCGAGGCCACCGCCGGGGGACTGCGCGTTCGCGTCCTCCCAGCCCGTGATGTCGCCGGCGGCCTCGTCCCCCTTGACCAGGGGGTTCGTCAGGCAGGCCTCCGCCTTGCCGGCCCTGGTGGCCGGCGCGGGGGCCCGGGTGCCGGAGGGGCTCGGGCCCGCGGTCCGGTTGCGACTGGGCACGGACTGCTCGGTGTTGAGGATCCATCCGCTGCCGCTCGGCCTGCCCCGGGGTTGGGTCAGGCAGGCGGCCTTGCCGGAAGGGGAGGGCGACGGGCTCCCGGGGCCGGTGTCCGGGGGCTCCGGCGCGGGTTGGACGGTCTTGATCTCGTCGATGACGAGCTTCACGCCGGCCTTGTACGCGACGAGCTTGCCGCGGCGGTTCATGGCGGTCTTGAAGACCTCCAGGGCGGGGGCCGCGGCGGCCCCCGGCATCTGGACCTGGAGGGCCGTGTAGTTCCCGTCGGGCTTGCGGACCAGCCCGTCGTAGGCGATGGACGGGCTGCCGAGCTGCGCCGCCTGTGCGGCGGGAAGCTGCCCGACGGCCTCGGGCAGCAGGTACGCCGTGCCCGGGCGCATGTCGACGGTGGTGCCGGCCTGTTTCGCGTAGGCCTTCAGGGCGGAGGTCCGGGGCTGCTGGTACGGGCTGTCGGCGGTGCCGGCGGCGTCGGAGGTGTCGACGGTGTCGACCCCCCGCCTCCGGCTCTGGGACTGGCTCTGACCCTGGTTCTCGCTCTGGTTCTGCCTTTGGGACGGGGCTTGAGCGCGGTGCTGCGGAGGGGCGGCCGCGTCACCGCCCTGGTCCATCGCCGCCGCCGGGTCCGGTGGATTGTCGGCGAGGCTCTGGGTGGCCTGGGCCATCTGCTGGAGCAACTGCTGCGCCCGGGGCTGGAGCTGCTGCTCCTTGGCCTGGAGCTCCTTGGCCTTCGCCTCCTGGGCCTTGGCGGCGGCGCTGAGCTGGGACTGCCTGGAACCGAGCTTGGACTCCTCCTGCCCGAGCTGGGACTGCTCGCTCTCCAGACTGCCCTTCTCGGCCTGGAGCTGCGCCTGTTCGCTCCTCAGCTCGCTCGCCTCGGCGTCGTACGCGCTGGACGCGGCGGCCTGCGCGGGCAGTTGGAAGGTGTGCGGCTTGTTGTTGTGGGCGTCGATCCTGGAGGCCAGGGCCGCCGCGCGCGTCCCGAAGCTGCCGGCCTTCTGCTTTGCGGCAGTGGCCTTGGCCTCGAACGCCGCAGTGTCGTTGCGCAGGGCGGCGGCATCCTTGGTGATCTGCTCCGCCTCGGCGACCACGGCCTTGCCCTGTTGCGCGATCTCCGCTTCCTGCCGGTTGAAGTCCTCGATCTCCCGGATGAGGTCCGCCGAGGCGGCCGCGACGTCCCCGGACGGGACCAGGAGAGCGACGCCGCCCGACTGGGCCGCGACGGCCGCAGTGCCGGTGGCCGCGAACGCGGGCGCTCCCGCGCCGACGACCGGCACCAGCACGGCCGCCAGCACCAGGAGAACGACGCGCCGTGCGGTGGTCCGTACGGTCGTCCGTATGGCCGTCCGCACGGTCGTCCGCACGGTCGTCCGTACGGTTCGCCGGCGGCGGGCGGCCGGCCCGTACGGGGACGCGGTCATCCGCTCACCTTCCCGGTGAGCTCGTCGGCGAGCTTCGCGGTGGTCGGCTGGCCGTCGCCCGCCTGGCAGACGGCGACCTGGACCAGACTCGTGCCCTTCACCCGCGCCTGGTGGTGGCAGGCCCACTGCGCGCCGCCGTCCTGTGCGCCGTCCTGCGCCGCCGTCCACGCCACGGCGACCTCGGTGGGAGGGTGGGCCGTGTAGGCCCACTTCGCGGTACGACCTGCCTGGTCGGTGACCGTCGAGGACGGGCACTTGGTGAGGCCGTCGGTGAGCGCCTGGAAGGCCGCGCCGGTCTTCTCGCTGTCCGGGAACACGCCGATGACCTGGTTCACGGTGTAGGCGCCCGTGGCCCCTGCGTCCTGGTAGGTCGCCGACAGGAACGCGGTCCACGCCTGTCCGTAGACCGACTGGGTCGTCGGTCCCGCCGCGACGGCGCACTCCGACGGCGACACGGCGAGCGGGGCGTGCGGACGGTTCGACTGCGGGCCGGCGACCAGCGTCGTCCCGGCCAGCCGACTGACGATGTCAGGGCTCACGAGGTCCGCTTGGACCGTACCCGCGGCCACGTGCGGCGGCAGGTTCGTCGGCTGCTGCGGCCAGAACCACCACCCGACGCCGGCCAGGACGAGGCAGGGCACGACCGCGGCCACGATCAGCTGCCAGTGGCGCGGTACCCGAGCGAGCCGGGGCCTGCCCAGGCCTGCCGTCGGCGCGTGCTGCGGAACCGGCGGCGACTGAGGCTGCGGCTGTGACTGCGGCGACGGCGACGGCGTCGCGCCGGATGCCGGCGGCGGCCCAGCAGGATGGGCCGCCCCAGCGCCTGCCGGGCCATCACCGCCCGGGCCCGTCGGTGGCGAAATGATGTAGTCGGCGTCTTCGGCCACGCTGATCTCCCCCACGACACGCCGCCATCCGGGCGACTCAGGTTGCGTTCTGTAAACGAAGCCGGTACATACCGTCACTCATCCAGCGCAGTGGGGCAAGACCTTCCGGTCGGATTTGAGGACCGTCTGAGCATTTCGCCGAAACCGTGAACTGTCGGTCAGCGCCCAGGAATTGGTCATTCGGCGGGCAGGGTGAGTGCCACCTTGCCGGTGGCGCGGGCGTCGAGGAGGTGGCGGACGGCTGCGGCGGTCTCGGTGAGGGGGTAGACGCGGGCCACGACGGGGTTGAGGGTGCCCGCGTCGATGAGTGTGGTCAGGTCGCGGAGCCCGTCGGCGTGTTCGGAGGCGATGAAGGTGCCCAGGTGCTGGCCGGTGAACGGGGACAGGAGCTGCGCGCGGAGCTGCCGGTCGGTGCCGCCGAGCCAGCGGCCGTTCGTCTCGCCGCCGGTGATGACCAGCCTGCCCCGGGGAGTGAGGGCGCGGCGCAGGTCGCGCAGGCTGCGGTTGCCCGCGATGTCGATGACGGTGTCGTAGCGTCGCGGGCCGGCGAGGAAGTCCTCGCGGGTGTAGTCGATCACGTGGTCGGCGCCCAGGGCCCGTACGGCGTCGAGCTTGGGGGTGCTCGCGACGGCCGTGACCAGGGCGCCGAGGGCGTGGGCGAGTTGGACGGCGAAGGTGCCCACGCCGCCGGCGGCTCCCGTGATCAGGACGTGTCGGCCCGGCTGGACCTCGCCCTTGTCGCGTACCGCCTGGAGTGCGGTGAGCGCGCTGACGGGTACCGTCGCCGCTTGCTCGAAGGTGAGCGCGGCCGGCTTGGGGGCGATCCTGTCGGAGCGGGCGACGGCGTATTCGGCGAACGCGGCGGACGCCGTCCCGTACACCTCGTCGCCGGGGGCGAACCCCGTCACGCCGGGGCCGACCGCCTCGACGACGCCGGCCAGGTTGCGGCCGGGATTGGGGAGCTTCGGCCTGCGTAACCCGCTCACGGGCCGGACCGCGTACGGCAGTCCGGCCATCAGGTGCCAGGTGCCCCGGTCGATGCTGGAGGCGCGCACCCGGACCAGTACCTCGCCGGGTCCGGGGCCGGGCCGGGGGAGGCGCGCCGTGCGCAGCACGGCTTCCGGCTGGGCGCCGTAGCGCTCCTGGACGACGGCCACCATCGTCCTGGCCTCGCTGCTGCTCCCGCTGGTGGTCGCGGTCGGCTCGCGCATGTCCCGCATCGTCGCTGCTCCCGGTCTCTGCTGGCGCTCACTTACGCTGTAAGTACAGCACTTACGGCGTAAGCTCGCAACGATGGCAGGCCACCAGAGGAAGCGACCGTCCACCGTGCCCCGACGTACCGACCCGAAGCCGACCCCGACCCCGCAGTCGACGCCGCCGCCGACCCGCGCGACCCTCACCCGCCAGCGGGTGCTCCGGGCCGCCGTCGAACTGGCCGACGCCAAGGGCTTGGAGACGCTCAGCATGCGCAAGCTCGGCGAGGCCGTCGGAGTCGAGGCGATGTCCCTCTACAACCACGTGGCCAACAAGGAGGACCTGCTCGACGGCATGGTCGACCTGGTCTTCGGCGAGGTCGAACCGCCCGTGCCCGGCGACGACTGGCGACAGGCGATGCGGCAGCGGGCGATCTCCCTGCGCCTCGTGTTGTCCCGCCACCGCTGGGCGATCGGGCTGATGGAGTCACGGTCGACTCCGGGCCCGGCCACCCTGCGCCACCACGACGCCGTCCTCGGCTGCCTGCGTCGCGCCGGGTTCTCCCTCGCCCTGACCGCCCACGCCGTCTCGGTGCTCGACAGCTACATCTACGGGTTCGCCTTGCAGGAGAAGACCCTGCCCTTCGACTCCCCGGAGGAGACCGCCGAACTGGCGGACGCCATCGTGAGCGGCTTCGGCGCAGGCGAGTACCCGTACCTGGCCGAGATCGCGACCGCCCACGTCATGCGCCCCGGATACGCCTACGGCGACGAGTTCACCTTCGGACTGGACCTCATCCTCGACGGCCTCGGACGAGCCGCGCGCTGACGGGTCGCCGGGTCCCCGTGACGGCCGCCCCCTGTTGTCATCGGCTGTCTGCCAAGGTCAGGGGCCCTGGCGTGCCCATGCCTCACTGCCCCTGAGCCGTAGGTGAGTTGAAGTAATTTGACGGTCGGTCAGGCGAAATCTAACGTCGACCCCGCACCGATCAGTCGCTCACTCGTTCGACAGTCCGGAGGGGTTTTCGCATGCCTCCTTACGAACAGACTCCTGTCGGCATATCAGGAATTTCCGAGAATCGACCGAAAACCTCCTACAAGGCGAGTGTCGACTCGGTCTCCCCTCCGGCCCGGCGGACCGGACTGGCGGATCAGGGGCAGTGCTTCCTCGGCGTCAGCCTGGAGAACGGCAATTTCGTTCCGGACAAACTCGCTGCGATGCTCCGCTGGACAGCCAGGCGGTTCCCCCGTTGCACGGTGCTGGTCGGGGACAGCATCCACCGGATCACCCTGGCGTCCACCCGGGGCCTGCCGGAGGACGAGGCGCTCTCCCGGGCGCTGGCCCTGGGCGACCGCTTCATCGCCGACACCCGGGCCCTGTTCGCGGCCGAACGCGAGCAGACCGAATTCACGTTCCTGCGCTGCTCCGAAGTGCAGCAGTGGAATTCCTACGCGAAGCACCATCGAAGCCTCACCGACTACCACCGGGCCGACCGAAAATTCCGGGAGTCCGTGGATGCGTTCGGGCGGCGCTTTCACGCCAGGTATGCCGGCCGAGTTGCCGAGGCCGACCTGGAGAGGCGGGTCGAAATGTCCGCACAGTACTTTCTGGAGGAGTCGGCAATATTCGCGTGCCTTGTCCAGGAAGGACTTTCTGTCATGGTCTACCCCGGTTCGTTCGGCACCCTTTCGGAGATCACCGACGGGCGGCACCCGGACGCTCCGGAGGAACTGCGTCGGCTGACCGTCGTCTCGCTCGATCTGCGGAGGCGTTGACGGCGTCCCTCGTCCCACGCCCAGGCCATGGCCGCGCCGGGGTGCCGTCACCGTGACCAGTGGTCAATGGTCGGTTCTTAAGGACTTCTTAGGAGTCCTCCGTATCACTGTGTCATGCACACCGGTACTCATACGTCATCTACGCCATCCCTTGCGGGCCCCGCCCGCCGGCACGTTCCGCGCGCCGTTCTCGTCCTCGCCGTGGCCACCGCGCTGGTGTCCGGAACCGTGGCGAGCGCCAGCGCCAGCTCCGCCTCGCAGATGCGGGTGCGGGTCCATGACGGGCGCGTCGACGTGCCGGTACGCGGCGGCACCGCCACCGTCGACGCGGCCACGCTGCGGGCCGAGGCCCGGACCGAGGACGGGCGGGTGGTCCTGCTGTCCGCTCCGGCCGACCAGGGGCTGGGCAGGGCGAGCGACCCGGTCAGGACGGCGAGCGGCGCGGCCTGGTCGTATCCGGAGAAGGGCCTGCGGGCCGAAGTCCGCGCCGATCACGGCCGGTTGCTGGTCACCCTCACCGGGACCGGCGGCGACACCTCGGTGCGGTGGCCGGTGACCGCCGCCGATCCGGCCGCCGCCGAGGTCCAACTCCCGCGCGGCGAGGGGCTGTCCCTTCCCGTCGACGACCCGTTCTGGAACTCCTCCGACGGGGCGCTGGTCGGCGAGGAGCAGGAGCTGAGCTCGCAGCTGTCCATGCCGATGTGGGGCTACACGCTCCGCGCCGGCCGGGCCGGCGTCAGCTACATCGTCCCCACCGACATCGGCACGTCGCTGACGTTCGCCTCCCAGGACGGCCGGCTGCGGGCCACGGCCGAGCACGGGTTCGCCGCCGGGAACGGCACCGGCACGTACACCGTGGCCTTCTCCCTCACCGACGGCTCCCCGGTGGCCCCGGCCGTGGACTACCGCAACTGGCTCTCGGAGCACGGGCAGTTGGGCAGCCTGAGCGAGAAGATCAAGCAGAACCCGCAGACCGCGAAGCTGCTCGGCGCCTTCCACGCCTACGCCTGGGGCGGCGCCCGCCGGCCCGCCTACCTCGACCGGCTCAAGGAACTGGGCGTCTCCCGGCTCTGGCTCGGCTACGACTCCGACGACTCCCCGATGACGGGCGAGGACGTCAAGGCCGCCGAGGCCGCCGGCTACCTGGTCGGGCCGTACGACTCCTTCGCCAACGGCCAGCAGAAGACGGACGACTCGTCCCCCAACTCCGTCTGGCCGGACGACGTCTACCCCCGGTTCTGCGTCCTCAGGGCCGACGGGACGCCGCAACCCGGCTTCCACAAGAAGGGCTGCTACCTCAGCTCGCAGGCGTTCGAGCAGGCCGAGCCGCAGCAGCACTACCTGGCGGACCGCACCCGCTCGCTGGTCGCCAACGGGGCCGACAGCTACTTCCTCGACGTGGACGCGGCGGGTGAGCTCTTCCGGGACTTCGACCCCGGCCACGCGATGACCATGGACGAGGACCGTGCCAACCGGCTCGCCCGGATGCGGCGCCTGACGGACGGCTCGTACGACGCGTCCACGGGCCGGCCCGCCCCGCTGGTCCTGGGCTCGGAGTCCGCAGGCTCCTGGGCCAACCAGGTGCTGGCCTTCGACCACGGCTCGGGCACCCCGGTGGACGGGCGGCTGTGGGCGATGGAGTCCGGGCACTTCGACAACGGGCCGCAGGACCCCAAGGACGACGGCGCCTGGGGCGGCTACGCTCCGGAACAGGCCGCCGCCACCTTCTTCAAGCCGGTGCGGACCACGGACTTCAAGCCCGAGCACCAGGCCAGGGTGGCCGCCGCCCTGAAGGCGATGTACGACCCGCGGTACCGGGTGCCGCTGTACGAGACGGCGCTGCACGGGTCGCTGGTCAACGTCGAACGCTGGGAACTGCCCTTCGGCAAACTGCCGGAGCAGAAGACCACGCGTGCGCTGCTGGCGATGCTCGACAACACCCCGCTCAACTTCGTGCTCAGCGACAAGGACCCGCGCGACGGGCAGAACCAGCGGGAACTGGCCGCCCTGCAGCAGTACTTCGCGCCGCTGCACCAGGCGGCCGGCACCCGGCAGCTGACCTCCTTCCGTTGGCTGACCGGCGACCACCTGGTGCAGCGGACCGTCTTCGGCGACGGCACGCTGACCGTCACCGCCAACTTCGGCAGCACGGTCCACGACGGCCTGCCGGGCGGCTGCGTGGACGCCACCGTGCGCGGACGCCCGGGCACCCAGCGGCTCTGCCCGGCCGACGTGGTCTCCTGACGACCTGACGATCCAGCGGGACGGGCGGCCTCGCCCGTCCCGCCTGGCCCCGCCGCCCCGCCGCCGGTGTCGGTGTCGGGTGGACGCGGCGTGGTGGGCTAGCCTGCGCTGTGGGCCGGGTGCACGGGGAGGACCACGGGGTGCGCACGGACCGGCCGAGGAACAACTATGGGGGGTTTCACATGTCCAGGATCATCACTGCCGCCATGCCCGCGCACGGGCACACCGCGCCGATGCTGGCGATCACCGCCGACCTGGTGGCGCGCGGGCACGAGGTGGTCTTCCTCGGCGGGGCGCGGTTCGCCGGGGCCGCCGAGGAGACCGGGGCGCGCTTCGTCGCCCTGCCGCCGGAGGCGGATTTCGACGACCGCCGGATCAACGACTCCTTCCCGGGTCGGTCCGAACTGCCGCCCGGGCCGCAGCGGTTGGCCTTCGACGCCCGGAACATCTTCATCGACCCGGTGCCCGCGCAGTACCGGGCGCTGCGCGCGCTGCTGGCGGAGTTCCCGGCCACGGTCGTGCTCGGTGACTGCTTCTTCCACGGCGCGGTGGCTCTGGCGCTGGCCCATCCGCGCGACGAGCGGCCGGCCGTGGTGGGCATCGGGGTGTCCCCGCCGATGCTGCAGAGTGTCGACACCGCGCCCTTCGGGCTTGCGCTGGCGCCCCAGGCGGGACCGGAAGGGCTGGCCCGCAACCGGGAGTTGAACGCCGAGGCGGCACTGCGCGGCGAGCCGCTGCGGCAGTACGCGGCCGAGGTCTTCGCCGGAGTCGGGGCCGAACTGCCGCCGGGGCCCCGGGCGAACGCCGCCGTCACCGGGCCCGACCACTACCTGCAGCTGACCGTCCCGGGGTTCGAGTACCCGCGCAGTGACGCGCCGGCCTCGCTGCGCTACATCGGCGCGCTGGCTCCGCAGAGCCGGGTCGAGGCTGAACTGCCGCAGTGGTGGCCGGAGTTGACGTCCGACCGATCGGTCGTGGTGGTCACCCAGGGCACCCTGGCCAATGACGACCTGACCGAGCTGCTGGTCCCCGCGGTGCGGGCGCTGGCCGACCGCCCCGACCTGCTGGTGGTCGCGGCCACGGTCCGCCCGGACGGGCCCGAGCTGCTGGCGCAGGCGCTCGGCGGCCTGCCGGACAACGTGCGGGCCGCCGGCTACCTGCCGTTCGACCGGCTCCTGCCGCATGCCGACGTGTTGATCAGCAACGGCGGCTACGGCGGTGTCCACACCGCGCTGGCCTTCGGGGTGCCGCTGGTGGTCGCGGGCGGCAGCGAGGACAAGCCCGAGGTGGCCGCCCGGGTGGCCTGGCGCGGTGTCGGCGTCGACCTGCGCACCGGGCGCCCGGGCGAGCCGGAGCTGCGCGAGGCCGTCGACCAGGTCCTGGCCGACCCGGCCTACCGCGCCAACGCCGCCGACCTGGCCGCCGAACTCGCGGCCCACCAGCCGTTGACGGCGATCGCCGAACTGGTGGACTCGCTCGGCTGACCGCCGAGGGTGCCGCCGGGAGCTCGGGGAGATCGATCGGCCGGGGGAAGCCGCCCGCCCCCGGCCGGGGGCGATCTCGTCGCCCGGGCGGCCACCGCTCCCGACTGCGCGCGTGTGCGTGTGGGCTCAGCGGATGCTGATGCCCACCATGGCACGGCTCTTGGGGAAGTCGATCGGGGCGCCGTCGATCGTGTTGGTGGTGGTGTCCACGACGCTGACGGCGTGGCCGAAGCCGTGGGCGATCCACAGTTGTTTGCCGTCGGGGGTGAGTGCGGAGCCGAGCGGGTCGCGGGTGACCTTGATGGGGTCGCCGATCCGGGCGGCCTTCTGGGTGTCGACGATGGCGATGGCGTCTCCTGAGGAGCAGGAGACGTAGCCGCGGCTGCCGTCGGTGTTCAGGGTGATGTAGGCGGGGCCGTCGCAGGCGCTGATGGGCTTGCCGACGGGCTGGTCGGTCGCGGCGTCGAGGACCAGCACCGTGCCCGCGCGGGTCATGGGGACGTAGAGGTACTTGCCGTCCGGAGTGACCACCGGTCGGCCGAGTTCGTCCTTGAGGTCGACGGGCTGCGTGACCTTGGCGCCGGTCTTGGTGTCGAAGGCCTCGATCAGGTGGCGGAACGTGTAGGTCAGGTAGAGCCGGTTGCCGTCCGGGCTGATGGCCAGCCGCATGTCCCCGGTACTGGCCAGCCCACCGATCGGGGTGCCCACCGTCCAGGCGTTGAGGTCGATCCGGGTGATCTGGTTGCTGAAGCCGGCGGCGTAGAGGGTGCTGTCGTCGGAACTGATCACCATCCCCCTGACCTTGCCGACCTTGAGCGGGTCCCCGGCCTGCTTGCCGGTCTTCACGTCGTAGCGGACGACCGTGCGGTCCACCGGGAGGAACACCACGGCGTACTTGCCGTCCCTGGTCACGGCGATGTCCCTGCCGTACTTGGCGGTGCTGATCGGGTCGCCGACCAGGGTGCGGTCCTTGGTGTTGAACTTGTAGATGAGGCTGTTGTCGATGTCGTAGGTGTAGGCGATGGGGACGTCCGCCGCCTGGGCGGAGGTCTGCCGTCCCCAGGTCAGGGCTGCGACCACGGCCGCGGCGGTGAAGGCGGCGGTGATCAGAGTGGCGCGGCGCAGTCGTGGCCGGGAGCGGTGTGGCGGGGGGAGTCGTCGGCCGTGCTCTGGTCGGTCATGGGGGAGGCCTTTCCGGGTCGGGAGTGCGGATCACTTGGTGGTGGTCTTCGCGGTGGCGCTGCCGGTGCCGTGGGCGATCTCGTCGCCCGGCTCGAAGACGCTCACCCCGAACTTCTTGTTGAAGGTGTCGGCGGCGCCGGGCGTGACGTCGCATCCCACGTCGTCGGTCGTCGCGCTCGAGCCGCTGACGGTGACGTCGGAGGAGCGGTCGGGGCAGGTGAGCAGGGGGACCTTCTGGCCGTCGAGCGTCACGTCGACCTCGCCGGTGGCCAGGTTCTCGGTCATCTGGGTCACCTCCACCTGCTGGCCGCTGGTCCCGTTGTCCGCGCCGGCCTCGTCGGTGGGGGTGAAGACGACGTCGTCCTGGCAGCTGACGGTGCCGGTGAGGGCGCCGTCGGGCATCAGGTTCGCGGTGCCGCCGGCGCCGGAGCAGTGGGTCTCGTCGTCGACGAGCCCCGTGGTGTCCCCGCCCTTCTGGTTCTCCTGGATGCCGGCCTGGTCCAGCGTCAGGCGCGCGCGACCGGTGAGCTCGACGTCTGCCTGGCCGTTGGACAGTGCGAGGTCCTGCTCGGCGGCGGCAGCCGCGGCGCGGGCCTGCGCCGAGGCGTGGGAGTCGAAGGTGCCGGGCGGCGCGGTCAGGCCGGCCACGGTGATCGCCACGGCGGCTGCGGAGAGGGCCAGTACATATCGACCGGTGCGCATGCTTTCTCCTGGTTCGAGGAAGTGCGGGGCAATTATCGTTCGCACACTTACAGGCCCTGCTTGGATACGCCGTCATCCCCGCGCGACGCGCGGGTGCGGAACCAAATCGGAGGAGCCGGAAGCCACCAGTTCCATTCCCCCAGCAGGCGCATGACGGTGGGCACCAGCAGCAGGCGGACCACGGTGGCGTCGAGCGCGACGGCCACGGCGAGCGCGAAGCCGATCTCCTTGATCTCCAGCGCCCGGTCGGCGAGCAGGCCGGCGAAGAGCAGCACCATCACCAGCGCGGCGGTGGTGATCGGGCGCGCGGTGCGCTGCAGCCCCAGTGCCACGGCGCGGGTGTTGTCACCGGTGGCCAGGTACTCCTCCCGGATCCGGCGTACCAGGAACACCTCGTAGTCCATGGACAGTCCGAACAGGACGGCGAAGACGATCACCGGCAGATACGCCTGCACGCGGCCCGTCGAGGTGAACCCGAGCACGCCCTGGGCCCAGCCGTGCTGGAACACCGCCACCGTCAGGCCGTAACTCGCCCCGGTGGCCAGGAGGTTCATCGCCACGGCCTTCAGCGGCAACAGCAGGCTGCGGAACACGAAGACCAGGTAGCACAGGGACAGCGCCAGCACGGAGCCGATCACCCACCACACCGTCGCGGACACCTCCCGCGTGATGTCCAGCAGCAGCGCGCCGAACCCGCCGACCGCGACCGGGGTGCCCGACTGGCGCAGCGGCTCGGTCAACTCCCTGATGCGACGCACCAGTTCGACGCCCGCCGGAGAGTCCGGGGCGACGGCCGGGACGACCACCACCATGGTGAGGTCGCGGCCGTTGTCGACGGCCTGGACGACGGCCGCCTGCGGCTGCGCGCGCAAGGCATCCAGGAGCGCCGGCAGCTGGGGGGCGGGCCCGGCGGCGGTATGCGGGACCATCACCGTCACCTGGCCCGCCGCTCCGGCGAGCGCGTCGCTCTCCAGGACCGCCAGAGCCGCGCCGGAGGGGGTGCCGGCCAGTGCGTGGCGTCCGAAGTCGACGCCCAGGCTCAGGCCCAGGGCCGGGGCCGCGGAAGCGCCGAGCAGGGCGAGGCCGACCAGCAGGTAGGGCACCGGACGCCGCATCAGGCGCCGCGCCCAGCGGGCCCACGGCTGCCCCTCCGCATCGCCGACGTCCTGGCGGGCCGGACGGCGGCCGGGCAGCGCGCCGCGCCCCAGCCAGCGGACGGCCCCGGCGAGGCCGGCGGGCAGCAGGGTCAGCGTCGCGGCCAGGACCACGGCCGTCACCGTGCAGGTCCCGGCGGTGAGGTCGCGGAAGACCCGGGAGGGCAGCAGCAGCATGCTCGTCGCGGCGGCCGCCACCACCGCGCCGGAGTAGCAGACCGTCCGGCCGCTGGTGGCCAGCGCCCGGCCGGCGGCCTGTTCCGGTGGGGCGCCGGCGGCGATCTCCTCCTGGAAGCGGACGACGACGAACAGCGCGTAGTCGATGCCGATGCCGAGCCCCACCACCGTCACCACGGTCACCAGCAGGGTGTCGGGACGCAGCGTCGGATCGATCAGCCCCACCGCGGCGATCAGACCGAAAGTGAGCGCGATGGCGGCGCCGGCCAGCACCACCGGGACCAGGGCCGCGCCCACCGTGCCCAGGCCCAGCAGCAGCACCACCAGGGCCACGATCACGGCGACGCCCTCGACATCGCGCAGATCGGCGAGTTCGACGGAGCGCAGGTCGTCGTTGACCGGCGTCCTGCCGACCAGGGCGGCGCTGACCGCGCCGTCGCTGAAGTGCTGCGCCACCCGCCCCACCTGGGCCTGCTGGGCGCCGATCCGCTCCTGGCGTCTGCTCTCGTCACCGCCGAGCCCGACCAGCGCGTAGGCGTTGTGAGGATCATGGCGCAGCCGCGAGAGGGCGGCCATCAGCGCGCCGACATCGTCCGCGGGGGGCGAGGCCGCCGCCTGCTCGGCGGTCGGGAGCACGGCCACGGCCCGGACGCCGTGCTGGTGCCGGAGCGCGGCCGCGGTCCACGCGACCGTGTCGGCGTAGCGGGGATCGGTGGCATCGAGCTGCTCGGAGTGGAACACCAGCAGGAGCTGCTCGGACCCCAGCAGCGGAAAGCCCCTGGCGGCCAGCCCGTCCGCCCGCACCGACTCCGATCCGTCGACGCGGACGACGGGGGCGCGCAGCGAGTACAGGAAGTGCGGCAGCAGCCCGATCGACGCGGCGACCGCCAGCAGCCAGACACCGCAGACCAGCCCCCGCCGGCGCGCCGAGCACACGCCCAGCCGGTACAGGAGGGGAGGACGCGACAGGGGGCCCGGCGCCTGCGGCGGCGCGGGTGCCGGTTGGGTGGGTACGGGGTGGGTGGGTGCGGGCTGGGCGGGGAGTGTGACCTCGTGGGCGCTCACGGGCGTACCGCAACTGCGGCGCCGACCGGCGGGTGCAGCAGGCTGCGCACCGGGATCGCCGCGGTGCGCGGTGCCGCGGTCCAGGCCTTGGCGCCCACCGCCTGGCTGCCGCGACGCTCGACCCGCTCCAGCGGTGCGCGCAGCAACGCCGCTCCGGCCTGCAAGGCCGCACGGCTGGCCGGGTGCACCAGGTCGAGGACGTCGAGGCCCTCCTCCCACAGCGTTCGTGCCCGTGAGACCTCGAAGCGCAGCAGCTCGCGCACCGCGGCACTGCTGCGCTCCGCGGCGAGGTCGTCGTGGGTGAGCCCGAAGCGCTCCAGGTCCTCCAGCGGCAGGTACAGCCGGCCCATCCGCAGGTCCTCGGCGATGTCGCACACGATGTCGGTGAACTGCGCGGCCTCCCCGAGCCGGGTCATCGCCTGCTCGGCGGCGGGTGAAGGATCCTCGAAGACGCGGAGCAGGATCCGGGCCGGGGCGCCGCCCACGGCCCGCAGATAGGGCCGGAGTTCGGCGAACGTCGGGTAGTGGGCGGGGGACAGGTCCATCCGCAGGCCGTCCACGTAGGCCATCAGGTCCTCGACGCGGATGCCACGGCTGTGCACCGTGTGCGTCAGCGCACGTGTGATCGGATCTCCCGCATTACCGTCGCCACCGCCTTCGAGAGCTGCGGTGAGGTGTTCGGCCCACCGTTCGAACTCTTCGGCCCGGCCCGGCCGGTCACCCCCGTCCACCAGCTGGTCGGCGTGCCGGCCGAACGCGTAAGCCGCCCACAGGTGCGGGCGCACCGCCGGCGGCGCGCAGCAGCTCGCCGCCCAGTAGGCCCGCCCGTCCACCGAGATCAGCATCCGCCGGCAGAACTCGTACGATTCCCGCAACGTGTGATCGGTGATGCCGGCCCGGTCCAATGACCAGCGGTCCAAATACAACGGAACTCCTACGGCGAGTGGTCGGACTGCCGCTCCGAGCCGGCGGCCGCACATCTCCTGAAGGGCCGTCCGGGCGCGGCCCCGCAGGTGGGGCGCCGAAGCGGGCTCATCGTCGCGCAGGTCGATCGGCGTGGATTTGGTGACACGCCGTCACATCACGCGACCGGCCTCCCCCTACTCGGCCGCACAGAGCTGGATTCAGTTTGTCGTCTTATCGCCCGCTGGTCCGATTCCACCTGTGCGGGAACGGGCTCTTCCGGAAATGCGCCCGATGGGCAGGAAGTGAACGAAGTGACGTGATTGTGCGTCAATTGACTTTTCCCCCCGGCGATTTGCTCGATTCGTCCCACGGCATTGCCTGTCCGACAATGCGCTAACCTCGTCCTGGCGTGATCACATGCCGATCTCGAATTGGGGGGAATCACATGGCAATCGGACGACGGCAACTCCTCACCTCCGTCGCGCTCACCGCCCTCGCCGCGCCCGTCCTGGCCAAGGGGACCGCGACCCGCGCGGCTGCGGCCGTGGGGGCGGCCGCGGCCGCCGCCTCCGGGCCGCTGTTCCTACAGGTCGTCGCGCACGAGGACGACGACATCCTGTTCATGAACCCGGACCTGTCCAACGCGCTCGCCAACGGCACCCCGTCCGTCACGGTGTTCGTCACCGCGGGCAACGCGACCGGCGACCCGTGCGCCACGTCCTGCTGGGACACCGCCGGCGAACCGCTGCGCACCTGGAACCGCCAGATGGGCGCCGTCAACGCCTACTCCCGGATGACCGGGGTCGGCGACACCGACCCGGCGACCGACGAGGTCGGGCACTGGACGGCCGAGGCGTGGACGGTCGCGGGCAAGCAGGTCGAGCGGTACGTCCTCAAGGGCCGGCCGGTGCACCTGATCTTCCTCAACCTGCACGACGCCGGGCTCGGCGCCGTCCTGGCCGGCGGCACCGACACCACGGTCGTCCCGGTCGGCAGCCCGCTGTCCGGGCCGTCGACCTACACGGCGGCGGACGTCGTCGAGGTGCTGCGGCAGATCATGGTGACGTACCAGCCGACCGTGCTCCGGGCCCAGGACGAACTCCCGGACAGCCGCTACTCGGGCGACCACTCGGACCACGTCTCCGCCGCGAAGTTCGCCGGCCAGGCGGCCCTGCTGTACGGCGGCCCGCTGATCCAGGTGAACTACCGGGACTACAACATCAGCGACTCCCCGGTGAACCTCGACCCGGCGACGACCGGCGCCAAGGGCGTGTTCGTCTCCGAGTACGCCAGCCACGACCACTCGGGGAACTACTCCGACGCCTGGTACTCCCGGATGTACTACCGCTGGTCGCGGGGCACCTCCTGGGCCGGGTTGAACCAGGACGGCCGACCGCAGGTCTTCGTCGTCCGGGCCGGCGCCCTCTACACGTACTGGCGTCAGGGGGACGGCAGTTGGGGCGCTCCGGTGCGGATGGCCGACCCGGGCGGGCGACTGGCGCCGGGCATCGCGGTCGGCACCAACGCCGACGGCCGGCTGGAGGTCTTCGCCCGCCGCCTGACCGATCACCACATCATCTCCCTGCCCCAGGGCACGCCCAACGGCTGGTGGTGGAACAGCTGGGCCGACCACGGCAACCCCAACACCGGGCTCGGCAACGAGGACCAGGTCGGCGTGCCCGTGGTGGCCAACTCCCAGGACGGGCGGCTGGAACTGTTCGTCAAGAACGGCGGGGGCGGCCTCAGCAGCATCCGGCAGACCACCCCGGGCGGGGTGTGGACGGGCACGTGGACGGACCTGGGCGGCACCGACCTCCAGGACCCGGTCACCGCGATCCGCAACGGCGTCGGGGCGATCGAGGTGTTCGCCAGCACCCGCACCGGAATCCTCGGCTGGCGGCAGGGCGCCCCGAACGGCGCCTTCGGCGGCCCTGGTCCGATCCCCGGCGCCCGGCCGGCCAGCCCGCCCAAGGCCGCGCTCGACCAGGACGGCCGCATCGAACTCGCCTACCGCGAGGCCGGCACCGGGGCGATGCTCGTCAGCTACCAGACCCGGCCCGGCGGTGAGTGGAGCCAGTCCCCGGCCCCCCTCGGCGGAGACGGAGGAGTGGGCGAGCCGGCGGCGGCCACCGCCGGCGGACGGGTCGTCCTGTTCGAGCGCAACCGCGGCGGCGGCGTGAGCACCACCGCCCAGACCGCCCCGAACTCCGGCTACGGCACCTGGCAGGACCTCGGCGGCACCGTCCTCGACTACCCGGCCGCGCTCGTCGACGGCGGCGGTGTCCTCCACGTGTTCGCGATCGGTTCGGACGGCCGCGTCTACTACCGCGCGGGCACGACGCCCACCACCTTCGGCGGCTGGCAGGGCCTGCCGGTCTGACCCTCCCGCCTCCGCCCCGCTCGGGGCCCGGCTCCGGCTGGGCTCCGAGCAGGGCCCCGAGCGGGACGCGGCCGTGTGCGGGCCGTCGCCTCTGCCCGTGGCGAATCTGCGGCGGGCAGAGAAAACGCATCCGGAGGTCTCCCGGGGTCAAGAGTGGAGTCGAGGGCAAGCCCGCCTCGACACCTCGACACCTCGACAAGGAGACCGGATGACTCCCCTCACCACGTTCGCGCCCCGCGCGGAGGAGGGCGGCACGCCGCCCAGCCGCTTCGACGACCACCTCGCGGCGCAGCTGCTCGCCCAGCGGATCGTCCTCCTCGGCACCCAGGTCGACGACGTGTCGGCCAACCGGGTGTGCGCGCAGCTGCTCCTGCTGTCGGCGGAGGACCCGCGCACCGACATCGGCCTCTACGTCAACAGCCCCGGCGGGTCGGTCACCGCGGGGCTCGCCATCTACGACACCATGCGGCTCATCCCGAACGACGTCTCGACGCTGGTGATGGGGTTCGCCGCCAGCATGGGCCAGTTCCTGGTCACCGTGGGGGCGCCCGGCAAGCGGCTCGCGCTGCCGAACGCGCGGATCATGATGCACCAGCCCTCGGCGGGCATCGGCGGCACCGCCGCCGACATCGAGATCCAGGCGGAGAACCTCCAGTTCACCAAGAAGGCCATCGAGCGGATCACCGCCGAGCACACCGGGCAGAGCGAGGAGACGATCGCGCGCGACGGCGACCGGGACCGCTGGTTCACGGCCGAGCAGGCCAGGGAGTACGGGATCGTGGACCGGGTGGTGGAGTCGGTCGCCGACATCCGCCCGGCCGCGTCGCGCCGACGGATGGGGCTGTGACATGGGGTCGTACACGGTTCCCTACGTGATCGAGCGGACCGCGCAGGGCGAGCGCTCCTACGACGTCTTCAGCCGGCTGCTGAACGAGCGGATCATCTTCCTCGGCACCGAGATCGACGACGGGGTCGCCAACGTGGTCATCGCGCAGCTCCTGCACCTGGAGTCGGAGAGCCCGGAACGCGAGATCTCGATCTACCTCAACTCGCCCGGTGGATCGTTCACTTCGCTGATGGCGATCTACGACACGATGACGTTCGTGCAGGCGCCGATCTCCACGTTCTGCGTCGGTCAGGCGGTGTCGACGGCGGCGGTGCTGCTGGCCGGCGGAGACCACGGGCGGCGGTTCGTGCTCCAGCACGCGCGGGTGCTGCTCGGCCAGCCGGCTAGCGGTGGCCGGCAGGGGACGGTGTCCGACCTCAGCCTCGCGGCGAAGGAGATGGTCCGCACCCGCTCGCAGGTGGAGGAGGTGCTGTCCCGGCACACGCGGCACGACGTGGCGACGCTGCGCGCGGACATGGACCGGGACAAGGTGTTCACCGCCGAGGAGGCCGTCGCCTACGGGCTCGCCGACGAGGTGCTGAGCCGACGGCTCGCGTTCGGCTGACTCCGCGCGGCCGTGGCCGGTACGGCGGGGTGCACCACCGTCGTACCGGCCTTCGGCCGGGTCAGGCCGGGTCAGGCCAGGCCCGATCAGGTCAGGCGGCGAGGCAGAGCCCGTCGTACTGCCCCGTGGGCGACGTGCGGCCCCGGTCCAACCGGCTTCGGCCCACCTGACTGCGGCCCACCCCGCTCCGGCCCGCCTGGCTCCGGGTGTGTCGGGTCAGCTCGTCCTGGGCGAGCGAGAGCAGGTCGGCGAGGCCGAGTCCGAGGGCCCGCGCGGCGGCCGCGAGGACCTCGGAGGAGGCCTCCTTGCGCCCGCGTTCCAACTCCGACAGGTACGGGATCGAGATCCGGGCCGCCTCCGCCACGTCCTTCAACGTCCTTTCCTGGGCGAGCCGTTCGCGGCGCATCGCATCGCCGACGAGGTCGCGCCACAGGGGTTCCCTCGGCGCGGGCGCCGGCGCCGGTGGCGCTCCCGCCGGCCGCTGCGGGGCGCGGGTCGCCCCGCCGGAACCGGGCGACGAGGTGTGCGGGCGCAGGGGGATGACGCGGGCTTCGTTCGGCGCATGAGTGCTCACCCCTCCAGCCTAGGGATCCGGGGCGTCGGGGGAAGGGAGTGGCGTTCTGCCCTGGGTGAAGCCGTCCGGGCCGCGCCGCCGGGGGGGGGGGCGGGGGCAGAGCGGGCGGGGCCGGCGGGGGGGGGCGCCCGGGGCGGTTGGGGTGGGGGGGCGCGGGGGGGGGGGCGGGGCCGCGCCG